>JANMPK010000173.1:0-2766 GCA_031369825.1 Sphingomonadales bacterium | reverse complement strand
CCGATTTCATGCGCGAGCACGCCTGCGACCTCGTCAGCGGATTTCGCCTGTTTTATCAAGCCGTCGAACAATATGACCTTGCCGCCGGGCAGCGCCACCGCATTCAGCATGTCGATCTTGGCGACCTCGACCTGCAAATCCCTCGGGTTGGCGTCAATTGAACGAACCAGCTTGTCGAGCGCCGCAGAGCCTGCCTTGGTATGGCAAAAGCGCCCGCCGAAATCGCCAACCAGCGCGTCGCCCATCGACTTTTCGACGCTGGCCGGGATCAAGGGTGCCAGCCACTGAGGTGTCAGCAACACGACCGCGACCACCGCCGCGCTTACTACAGCGAACCCGACCGTTGCCGGACCAATGCCGAACCGGTCAATCCATCCTCCATATCTACGTTTGGCAGGAAGTTTGGCGGCTAGATCGGGAGGAATTGTTCCCGACAAGCCCAATCGCCAACCATCATTTTCGTCCAGTCCATATACATCAGCACCGGTACGCTCCCCAACATAATGCAAGTCAGCAAAGGCAAATGGCCCGTGGCGGCGCTCGGTTTCGAGCAGGAAAAAATCGGCCGCGATGGTCTGCATTTCCACGCTACGCCTGACGGCAGATTTACCGTCATAATGCCATGCTGAGAAGAAGGCGGTCATTTGCAAATGGCTTTTTTCAGGGTCATATCGCCCCTACGTCGAACGCGTCGAGCAAGCCTTCGCCATGCCTGGCAACGACGGTGTCCGACTGGGTCAGCTCATCGAGATTGACCTCACCAAATGCCTCCATATGGGTGACGAAAAATTTCCAGTGGCGATAGCGGATAAACGGACCGATCATGGCAAACGGCAAAACAGACAGCGCCACGATAATGATGACGATGCTGCTTTCGAATGCGGCGGTCGATTCGCCCGGTTGCGGAAATTCAAAGGAATTGAGCAATCCGGTCACGCTCAATATAAGCGCTACCGGCAAGGCAGCGAGCAGATACAGTCCAGTATCACCAAGGAAGAGCATGAACCAGTCTTTGGTACGCGCAGGGAAGGCGAAATCGAGTTTGTGCAATGACATGCCCTCAACCGCGACGCGGAAGAATTTGGCATAGAACGCCAAGGCAACTGCGCCAAGCACCCCGTAGAAGATGAAGATCGAAAGCACTCCAATAACAGCCGCACCACCGACTGAGCCGGTCGCCCCGACCATGATACCAATGACCACAGCCACGATGATAAAAATAATCGGTGCGAGATAGAATAACAGATAGCGTTTAAATGTGTCGCCGAAATTTGCCGTCGCATCAATCTTATGCGGGCCAAAACTCATCTTGTTCCACCGCTCGTTCCACAACTCCATCATCGACCACGGCACCAGCAGGCCAAGCGCCAGATAGCCGACGATGGTTTTCCAGATATACGACCAGCCATAGCCAAAGCCCTGGTCATTACTGCCGCCCCGAATGCCATGCCAATAGGTGCGCGACAGGCGGTAGCGCAGTGCGCGAAAGCGAGCGATGCCGATCATATACATTAGGAAACCGAACATCGCCAATGTGAGCAATCCGGCCCAGCCGGTGTAGCCGCGTAGCACCAGGGCTTGCGTCGCAAATTGAATGAGGAAAAACGGGATAAGGATCAGCACCACCGCCATGATGAAACCGATAAACAGTTCGAGTCCGCTCCCCGTCCATTCTAGCCGCTCATCAATGAAATCGGTCTGACCCCACAGATATTGCCGTTCGCGCGTGGTCGCCCAAAAACGGTAAATGCCAAGGGTTACGATGGTCAGCAATATGTTGGGGACAACAATTCTGGTGAAATCCTGCCATGACCCATGAAAGCGAAATGCGCTTGCTGTCTGGCTCTGACCGTCACTCATATACACCGCCCCCGAATAAGTGGTTGCAGTTGAACGTAAGCCTCCGCTGTTGTCAAGCAAGCGGCGCGGTAAGCGTTGGAAATTCTGTAAAAAACGCGTCGACGGTCGTTATACCCGCCGACACGGGCGGCATTACTGAACGGTGACGGTGACCGCGCGCCGGTTTTGCGCCCAAGCGCTCTCGTCAGAACCCATCGCCGACGGCCGTTCCTTGCCATAGCTGACGGTCTGGATGCGGTTTGCATCGACGCCCAGCGAAGCCAGATAATTTTTGGCCGAATTGGCGCGACGTTCCCCCAGCGCGAGGTTGTAATCGCGGGTGCCACGTTCATCGGCATGACCCTCGACAGTGACGCGTGTGTTGGGATAGCGTGCCAGCCATTGTGCCTGGCCTTGCAGCGTCACCTGGTCCTGCGCGTCGATGTTGAAACGGTCGGTGTCGAACAAGATGCGGTCGCCCGATTGACCGACCGATTGCAAAAAGTCTTCCTGGCTGCCCGGGATAATCTGTCCAGAGCCGGCATTTGGGTCAGTCTGCCCGTTGCCATAATCTGTGCCATCTGCGACTGGCGGCAAAACCTCGACCTTCTTCTTGGCGCAACCCGCGATCAATGCGGTTGAGGTGAGCAGGATCGCTGCCATTTTGAGCTTATTGCTAGTCATCAACTTTCTCCTTAGTCTCGGCCCCGCTTGAATTATAACTTTACATAATTTCCTTACGGCAAAACGGGCCCCCATGACGGGTCCGAACCATCGACGGGCGTCGGCAGCTTGCGTTCATTAGCACCGGTCAAATCGACCTGCCATATGCTTGTTTTACCACTTCCTTTAGCGGTACGAAAGAACTGGATTACGCGGCCATTTGGTGCCCAGGTTGGGGCTTCGTCCTGCCAGCTGTCGGTCAGC
>JANMPK010000135.1:0-2558 GCA_031369825.1 Sphingomonadales bacterium | reverse complement strand
GCGTAGCGATCGGTCATGCCAGCGAGAAAATCGGCGATATGACGGCTGCGACCGGGCTCGATCAAAGGCAAGTCTTGGTGCCATTCTTCCGGCATTTGAGAAGGGTTGACGGAATAAGCGGCAAAAAGGTCGCCAATGATGTGTTTGGCATTGGCTGCCGCTTCGTTCTGTACAGGATGATGATAAAGGTTGTGATACATAAAACGCTTCAACGCACGCTCGCGCTCAACCATATCCGCTGAAAACCCCCCGATTGCCGCGTCTGCATTGCGGATATCATCGACGCTTTCTAAATTGTGTTCGGCGATCCGTTTGCGCGTGGCGTCGATAACGTCGTTGACCATCACACCAATCTGCTCGCGGATCAGTTCGGATATCAGACGTCTTGGTTCAATATCCGGATAGCGTCTAAGGATTTCTTTCCAACGTATTGCAATAAATGGTAATTCTGTGATTTGTTCAATTGAAAGCAAGCCCGCTCTGATACCATCATCAATGTCGTGATTATCATATGCAATGTCATCGGCAACCGAGGCGATTTGCGCCTCCAACGACGGCCATTTATCAAGATCCAGGCCAAACTCCGCATTGACGGCCGACAACGCCCATCCGGGACGTGTAACCGGCCCGTTATGCTTCGCCAGACCTTCCAGAAGTTCCCAGCTGAGGTTAAGCCCCCGCCAGCGTGGATAGGGTGCCTCAAGCAACGTCAGCGTCCGTAAAGTCTGTGCGTTATGGTCAAAGCCGCCAAAGGGCTTCAGCGCCTCCTCCAGTGCATCCTCGCCAGCATGGCCGAAAGGCGGATGCCCGATATCATGGGCGAGGCACAAAGCTTCGGTTAGATCTTCATTCAGACCCAGCGCCCGTGCAATCGTGCGACCGATCTGCGCGACTTCCAGACTATGCGTGAGACGAACCCGGTAATGGTCGCCGTCAGGTGCAACAAAAACCTGCGTTTTGTGGCGCAAACGACGAAACGCAATCGCGTGGATGATGCGGTCACGATCACGCTGGAATATGTCGCGCGGACCGCGCATATCGCCATGCGGCTCGATATGAAGGCGCCCACGGCTCGCTTCAGGGTGGCAGGCATAAGGCTGAAGAGATGTCATGCGCGGCTTATGGCGACAAGCACGAGCCTCGCCTAGCCGCTATTTGCTCTTTAAAGCTGTTACAACCACGCCATTTTCACTTTTCCATGCAAAGCCATCGCCTCCAGCCTTGCGGAAATCGGATTCCCATTTTTTAGAGACCTTTAAGTCAGCGAACGGGCCAACAAGCAGGCGGTCAGTTTTGCCCCACGCCGATGTCCAGCCACTTTGCCCCTTGAATAAATCGGCACTTTTCTTGGTCCATTTGCGATAATCATAGCCAAGCGCGCTTGCTTCGCCCGTAGCAATCTGCACCCAGAAACGCGCAGGATTGGCAGCGGCTGTAACTTTGGCTGCTGTCTTTGGATCTACCTTCCCGCCTTTAACCGCCTCGACAGTGGCCGATTTCGGGGGCAACACTTTCAGTTTTTTCAGATCTACCGGAACTGCCGACGGTTTTTGTTCGCTTTCAGGTATCTCAATCGATCCGACAATAGCCGCCAAATCAAATGGCGGTTTCCTTACCGTCGGTGCGGGTAACGATGCAATTTCCACTGGAACGATAATAGCTGGTGGGGGATTGGTTGTAATTGTTGTTGCAGGTGCTGTCACTGGCGGGCCGCTCTCACTTGGGCCCTGCAGGGCCGTAGCGTTAACAGAATTGCGGTTGGCTTCAGCCGGAGTGGCAGGGTTCAGGGACGGCTGAGCGATTGCGGGGGCAGCAACCGGATCAGCTTTAATGGTCGTTGTTGCAACTGCTGGGGACGTGCCCCCGGTTTCAGGTGGCCATTTTGTCGTAACAAGTGTCGTGGACGAGGTTACCGGCACGGCAGTTGGCGCAGGTAGCGCAGCTTTGACCAGCGGCCTTGCTGTTTCTGGCGGAGGCAGCTCACCCGCTTTAGCAACCGTCATCGTCGCAACATTTGCTTCTGCCACCCTGATGCGCGCAGTTTCGGTCGAAAGACCAGTTTTATCAGCCCTAGCGATCTTGATAGGATCGGATGCCTTCCCAGCTTTTCCGAGCTTGGCTGCCTCTGACTCTTGATCACGTTTACGATCAGCTTTTTTGCTACTTTTAGCCGGTTTTTCACTGCCTGGTTTTTGACCGAGTGGCGTGCCCGAAGGGATTAGCCGCGAGTCATTCTTAGCGGGCTCGGGTGGTGGGATCGAAGCGGCGACACGCTTAATTTCGGCGCTATCGCGGCCGATATTATTTGCCGGAAAATGCCCCAGATGGATCGCAGCCGCCTGTTGCGCAGCAGTAAGATCAGGCATGAGCCGCAGATACCGCTCCATCTTTTGTGCCGAGCGGGCATCCATGAAGCCCTGTGTCACTTTGGTCGATTCGCGGGTTTCGCCCCGCGCTGCCAACATGAATGCGCGTGCCCGCCATGCCCCCGGATTGTTTTTCTGCCGTGCCGGACGCACCGAATGGAAGAGAGTGACCCATGACCACTTCACGAACCG
>JANMPK010000133.1:0-4094 GCA_031369825.1 Sphingomonadales bacterium | reverse complement strand
CCCGATCCCGGAAAAGCGCGCGCTGGCGATGAAGCTTGGTGCAACCGATGTGGTAGATGCGATGGCCGACGATGCGGCCAAGCAGATCCAGGAACTCACCAAAGGCGGCGTTGATCATGCCATCGAAGCCGTCGGCCGCCCTGCCTCGGGCGAGCTTGCGGTCAAGTCGCTGAAACGCGGCGGAACTGCGACCATCCTCGGCATGATGCCGCTGCAACATTCGGTCGGCCTATCGGCATTGGACCTGCTGTCGGGCAAGAAACTGCAAGGCGCGATCATGGGCGGCAACCGTTTCCCGGTCGATATCCCGCGCTTGGTCGATTTCTACATGCGCGGTTTGCTCGACCTCGACTCAATCATTTCCGAAACGATTCCGCTTGAACAAATCAACGAAGGTTTCGACAAAATGAAATGCGGCGATTCCGCCCGCTCGGTGATTGTGTTTTGACCGAGCAGATCGATGCGCAGGCGGCCTTTACAGGCACCGTTGCGCCAACTGGCGCTGACATATTCGACGAGGTCAAACTCGCCGAATGGATGTCGGGCAATGTTGCTGGCTTCGAAGGCCCGGTAAAGGCATTGAAGTTTGCTGGCGGGCAGTCGAACCCGACTTATCGGCTGAATGCCAAAAACGGCTCTTATGTGCTTCGCCGCAAGCCTTTAGGCGTGCTGCTCCCCAGCGCCCACGCGGTAGACCGCGAATATAAGGTCATTGCAGGGCTTCACCCAACGGGCTTCCCGGTCGCAAAACCCTACGGCCTTTGCACCGACGACAGCGTCATCGGCAGCTGGTTCTACATCATGGACATGGTCGAGGGCCGGACAATCTGGGACGGCGCGATGCCGGGTTCCAACCCCGCCGAACGTCGTGCGACTTATGAGGCTATGATCGACACGCTGGCGGCACTGCACAATGTCGATATCGAGGCGGCGGGGCTGTCCGACTTTGGCAAGCCCGGCAATTATTTCGAGCGCCAAGTTGCGCGCTGGACCAAGCAATACCGGCTCGCCGAAACCGAAGCGATGCCCGAAATGGAGCGGTTGATCGAATGGCTGCCCAAAACGCTACCCGCACAGACCCGCACCAGCGTCGTCCACGGCGACTACCGTATCGACAATATGATTTTCGATGCGGCACAGGCCAAGGTCGTTGCAGTGCTGGACTGGGAATTGTCCACGCTCGGCGATCCGCTAGCCGATTTTACCTATGTCGCGATGGCATGGGTCACCGAAAATGGCAGGCGCTCGGGCATTATGGATGTGGACCGCGCTGCGCTCGGCATCCCCGAGCTGGGCGAAATGACCCAGCGTTATTGCGCGGCAACGGGCCGCGACGGCGTGCCCGACATGAACTGGTATTTCGCCTATAATTTCTTCCGGCTCGCAGGGATTATCCAGGGCATCAAGAAACGCGTCATAGACGGCACTGCAAGCTCGGCGCATGCGCAAGCAATGGCCGAACGGGTGTTCCCGCTGGCTGAATCGGCATGGAATTTTGCGGTAAAAGCGGGGGCATAACGCCCGCAACATATTTTAGGAGAAAGCAATGTCGCTGTTCGACATGACCGGCAAGGTCGCGATTATCACTGGTTCGTCGCGTGGCATTGGCCAGGCAATTGCCGAGGAATTGGCCGATCACGGCGCGAACGTCGCGATCTCTAGCCGCAATATCGGGCCATGCGAAGAGGTTGCTTCGCGCATCAACGCCAAGCATCCCAGCGCGGCCATCGCAGTGGCATCGAGCCTGTCGTCGAAGGAGTCTTTGCAAAATCTAGTCGATGAGACGCGCAAGGCTTTTGGCAAGGTCGATGTGCTCGTCTGCAACGCGGCGTCGAACCCGCATTACGGCCCGATGGCCACGATCACCGACGAGCAGCTGCGCAAAACACTCGACCATAATATCGTGTCGCAGCACTGGCTGATCCAGATGGTCGCGCCCGAAATGATCGCGCGCAAATCAGGTTCGATCATTATAGTCTCGTCGATTGGCGGTTTGCGCGGTTCGTCGATCCTTGGGGCTTATGCGATAACCAAAGCCGCCGATATCCAGATGACCAAAAACCTCGCTCGCGAATATGGGCCGGACAATGTGCGGATCAATTCGATTGCGCCGGGGTTGGTAAAGACCGATTTCGCCAAAGCTTTATGGGAAAATCCCGAGAATCTCAAACACTCGACCGCGAGTGCAGCGATGGGCCGCATCGGCGAACCGCGCGAAATCGCGGGCGCAGCAGTGTTCCTTGCTTCCAACGCGTCGAGCTTTATGACCGGTCAGACAATCGTTATAGACGGAGGCGTAGTGGTATGAGTGGGGCACTCACAGGCAAAGTTGCAATCATCACCGGGGCAGGCTCTGGCATAGGCCGAGCCTCAGCGATCCGTTTTGCAGCGGAGGGCGCTAAAGTGGTGCTTGGCGACTTGAACACTGCCGTAAACGATACCGCCTCGATGATTGGCGATGCAGCGACCGCGGCGCAGATGGATGCGGGCGACGAGGCCGATGTTGCCGCGCTGGTCGCCAAAGCGCTGGAACTCCACGGCCATATCGACATCGCCTTCGCCAACGCAGGTATTTCCGGCGGCATGGAAGGCATCTTCGACAACACCGTCGAGAATTTCACGCAAGTGCTACGCGTCAACCTGATCGGCCCTTGGCTGATGGTCAAACATGCAGGCAAAGTCATGGCGGAGGCGGGCAAAGGCGGCTCAATCATCCTGACCGCCAGCGTCGCAGGCATCCGTTCGGGCGCAGGCGGGCCGCCTTATTCGGCATCGAAAGCAGGCGTCATCAATCTTGCCAAGGTCAGCGCGCAGCAATTGTCAGGGACCAATGTGCGTTGCAACGCGATCTGCCCCGGCCTGACCGAAACCGGCATGACCAAGCCTACCTTCGATTATGCCAAGGAAAAAGGCGTGACCGAGAAGATTGGCAGGCTCAACCCGCTCAGGCGCGGGGCTCAGCCCGAAGAACTAGCCAATGTCGCGCTTTTCTTGGCCAGCGATCAGGCAAGCTACGTCAACGGCCAAGCGATTGCTGTAGACGGCGGCCTTTCAAGCTCACACCCCGTAACCCGCCAATTGACCGGACAAACAGCGGTATGAGCGCTGACGACCTCGGTTTCCTGCCAGACCGCCTCCAGCGGATTAGCGATCATATCCAGACCAACTATCTCGATACTGGCAAGCTCCCTTTTGCCTCACTGCTAATCGGGCGCGGCGACGATATCGCCCTGCAATGGTCCTCAGGCGTTGCAGAGGACGCCATCTTCCGCATCGCCTCGATGACCAAGCCGATCACCTCGGTCGCGTTCATGCAACTGGTTGAGCAGGGCAAGGTTGCGCTAACTGATCCAGTCGCCCAATATATCCCCGAATTTGCAAAGCTAGGCGTGTTCGTCGCAGGCGGCGGCAATGTGCCGTTCGTTTCGCGCCCGCCTGCGACGCCGATGCGGATAATTGATGTCCTGCGCCACACGACTGGTTTCACGTATTCCTTTCAGGAACGCAGCAACATCGACGCGGCTTATCGCAAGACCGACGTTGAAAGCTGGACCAGAAGCACCTCGCAAAGCTTTATCGACACGCTGGCGCAAATCCCGCTTGAGTTCGACCCGGGAACCCAGTGGAATTATTCGGTTTCGACCGATGTGCTTGGTATATTAATCGAGCGGATCAGCGGGCAGCCTCTCGCTGACTATTTACGCGACCATATCTTTGCGCCACTCGGCATGGACGACACCTTCTTCACTGTCCCTGCCGACAAGACAACGCGCTTGCCTCAATGCTTTGCTTTCGACGCCGAAACCAAGATGAAGCTATTTGATCAAGCAGGTGAAGGCAGTCTGTGGGCCAAAGGCTGGTCGTTCAACTCGGGCGGCGGCGGATTAGCCTCGACAGTCGCTGACTATCACCGCTTCAGCCGGATGCTGCTCAACGGCGGCGCGCTTGACGGTGTACAAATCATCAGCCCGAAAACGCTCGAATTGATGACCGCCAACCACCTGCCCGACGGCAAAGACCTGACGCAATTGTCAAAATCCTTGTTTAGTGAGGCGGAAATGGCAGGGATCGGCTTCGGCCTTGGCTTTGCCACC
>JANMPK010000131.1:0-6011 GCA_031369825.1 Sphingomonadales bacterium | reverse complement strand
CAAAACGCCGGTCCGCCTGCTGGTCGAGCGCAACAAGCGTTATGAGCAAATAGACATCGCTTATTCAGGTGGGCTTCGCTATCCGCACCTCGAACCTGTCGGCACGGGCGAAACGGCGATAGACCGTTTGCTTGCGCCGCGCCGCAAATGAAGAAAGCCTCCCAATGCGTATCGACCTTATCCCCGCTGGTGACGATGTTCCCAACAGCCTCAACGTCCTGATCGAAGTTCCCATCGGCGGCGAGCCAGTGAAATATGAGTTCGACAAGGCCTCGGGCGCGTTGTTCGTCGACCGCTTCCTGCACACGCCGATGCGCTATCCGGCGAATTACGGTTTTGTGCCACACACGCTGGGCGAGGATGGCGATCCTTTGGACGCGCTCGTCGTCGCGCGTTCGCCCATCGTCGCGGGCGCTGTGGTCAAATGCCGCCCCATCGGGGTGCTGATGATGGAAGACGATGCTGGCGGTGACGAGAAATTGCTGTGCGTTCCCGTCAACAAGACGTTTCCTTATTATGCCGATGTCGTGACCTACAAGGATATGCCGCCGATCGTGCTGCAGCAGATCGAGCATTTCTTCACGCATTACAAAGACCTTGAACCCGGAAAATGGGCGAAGCTCAACGGCTGGGGCGACGAGAAAGACGCGAAACGTATCATCCTGGAATGCGTCGAGCGCGCGAAGGAGCACGGGATATGAGGCGGTTTGTCGTGGCGGCGTCAGTTCTCGCACTGTCGGCCTGCGCCACGCCCGAGACGCGGGTGCGGACTGCACTTATGGATGCAGGTCTTTCGCAACCCATTTCAGCGTGCATGGCCGACCGGATGGTGGATCGGCTGTCGCTGATTCAGCTCAACAAACTCTCGGGTCTGAAGAAGCTTCGCAAGACAGATATGGGATCGTTGACGGTCGATCAGTTCCTGCGGCGCACCCGCTCGTTGCAAGACCCCGAGATATTGAGCGTTGTGACCTCGTCGGGCCTGATCTGCGCGGTTAAGGCCTAAAGCAACCGCGCCAAAGCCGCCAACCAGCCGCTATCGGCCTTGGTCGTTGCGGGTGCACCAAAGTCGGCACATTCAAGGCAGCGTGCCTGTGCGCCTTTGATGCCCGTCAGCATGTCGAGGTCAGCCGCAATACGCTGCACAAACAAGTGCTGCTGCCACGCGGCATGGGCGAAGATGTCCATCGGTGCCACAGCCTGCACCTTTTTCGGCATCAACCCGCCGAGCAACGTGCCCGCAAAACTCGGCTGCGGCTCGATGTAGACCGCGTGCCAGCCGTCCGCTTTCAGCCCTGCCCGCTTGGCCGCCTCGGCGAGCGCCTCATCCATGCCTCCATAACGGTCGACCAGCCCAATCTGTCGCGCGGTTCCGCCCGCCCAGACACGGCCTTGCGCAATGGCGTCGACCTGCTCAGGTGTCTTTTTTCGGGCGGTGGCGACACGGGTGATGAAGTCACGGTAGCCGTTTTCGATTGCGCTCTGTGCGACGCGGTCGAATTCGGAGCTGAACCCGCCAAGCACATCGGGCTCGCCGGAAAGCGGCGTGGTTTTGACGCCATCAGCATTGACCCCAATCTTGGCAAGACCAGCCTCGGCACTCGGGATCACCCCGAAAATGCCGATTGACCCCGTAATCGTCGATGGTTCTGCGAAAATCACATCGGCGGGGAGCGAAATCCAGTAACCGCCGCTCGCCGCCAGATTGGCCATCGACACGATCACCGGAATTTTCTTCGCCTTGGCCGCCGCAATCGCCAGCCGGATTTTTTCCGACGCGGTTACCGATCCGCCCGGCGAATCCACCCGCACCACCAGCGCCTTCAAATCCTTGTTGTCGAGCGCATCATAAATCAGCTTGCTGACGGTATCGCCCGCCGCCGTTCCCGGCCCAGCCTCACCGTCGGTGATCGTGCCTGCGATGGTCACAACGCCAATCTGCTTGCCCGCACCCGGGGGACCATAATTGGCGAGCAGCGCATCCATCGGTGTTGCAGAAAAGCCGCCGGTTGTTTTCTTGTCATCCGCGCCGACTTTGCCCGCGATAAATTTGCCGAAGGCGATGCGGTCACCAAGCTTGTCAACCAGCTTGTTATTGAGCGCCAGTTGCGACAAATCGCCCTTTGCGCCCTCGACGCTACCCGCCGGATCGCTCAGCAAAGGTTCAATCTGCGCCTGCGGGCGGGCCTTTTTGACATCAGCCTTCCACTGGCCCCAAATTTCATCATAGACCGCCTTGATCGCCTCTTTCGATTCCGGCGACTGGTCGGAGCGCATAAAGGGTTCCACCGCGCTTTTATAGGTGCCGACGCGGTAGATATTGGCTTTAATGCCCAATTGGTCGAGCAAGCCTTTGAAATAAGGCTGCGAGCCGCCAGGGCCGGTCAATATCGTGCCACCCATCGGGTCCATCCAGATTTGCGTCGCGTGTGCGGCAAGCTGATAGCTGTCGTCACTATAAGCAGTGGCAAACGCATAGACTGGCTTACCCGCCTTCTTAACCGCATCCAGCCCCTCGCCAATCGCCGACAGACTGGCCTGCCCGCCGCCCATGAACCGGTCCATATCAAGCACGACTGCCTTCACACGCTTGTCTTTTTCCGAAAGCCGCAACGCGCGGATGATATCGCGCTGGCGGATTTCGCCAATTGGGGCGGCGCTGGAGGTAAGCGCGGTCAGCGGATCAATCTCGGCAGGTTGTTCGGATATTACACCGTCAAGTGTCAGCAACAAAGCGCCGTCGCGCACAATCCCGGGGTTGGGGCCAGAACTCAAAACCGCAAACAAGGCACCGAAGAACAAAAGCAACAGCAGGAGCACAAGTCCGTCCTTCAACGCGACCAATATCTTCCAGCTAATGCGCAAAAACTGCATGTTCATTTGTCCCTGAATACTTATCTATCATGTAGGGTGGATTGCGCCGAAATCCAGCCGCCTTTCGACAAACGACCGATTATCCTGTGGGTCGCAGTTAGTATAGTGCGCCCACAGTCCTGATCGGCGCTATCATTGGAGAATGAAGTCTGAGGCTTCAAACCCATAGAAAACCGTCTAAGGTCACACTAGGGTCTCACCTTAAACGAGTTTTTGAAAACGCGGATAGGGGCAAAACCGATCCTTGAGCTTGTCGAGATTAGGCACTTCATGATGGACTGCGTCAGATTGTTTCACGCAAAGGCGCAAAGATTTTTAAAGATGGCAGTTTATGAATCTATTCGTCATCTGCTCAATGCACGAGTGAGGTGTAGTCGATAGATGCCCTCTTTAAAATCTTTGCGTCTTTGCGTGAAAAAAATCCTAAAACCCGCAGAATTCTTTGCAAGTTCATAGTAGTTTGCAAAAAATTTCGGTAATCGAGAGACGACCAAGGAATGTTCCAAGGCAGAATTGCGTAACGCCTCGACGGCGTTCCATGCCTTTAGGATGTGCCAGTTAGTTTCATAAAAGGCTAAAAGGAAAAAAAGGAAATAAGGCGTCGCGCAAATCAGCGAAGCCTCTTTCCCAAAATTGAGCGGCTTGAGTTTGAAGGCCGTAATAGCAGTATGCCATTCGGTCTTTTTATCTTTTTTCCCTTTTGGCCTTCTATGAAACAAATATCCCGACCATGCGTATTCTAACGACCTTTGCGTGAAACAAACCCTAAAAAACCCGCAGAATTCTGTGCAAGTTCACAGTCAAAACGGGGTGCCGAAAAAGCCGGTAAGTGGACAAAGCCTGTCCCGAGCATGTCGAGGAATGGACACTCTAATAAAGAAAAAAAGAAAAAACGGGTTTTGAACGCACTGATGAAGCCGTTTCCGATACCGCGAATGGGCATCGGCGATCGTTGATTATTCAAAATGTCAAAGAGCCAAAACAGGCTCTCAAATCAAATCCAACATTGCAAGGCATAAAGGCACGATGGCTTATGCCCCCTCCAGTGGGAGGTTACCTCTTAGCCTTCGTGTCTTCGTGTGAGACAATTCAACGGTTGCGGCGCATCGACAGGTAAGCAGATTTCACACGAAGCCACTAAGAGGACAGCCAACCTAATTATTATTATATCCCCGAAACTCAGAGCGACTAGTAGGGCACAAATCGGACTTGGGGATCGTTAGTCATCTCCATTTTCCTTTGTTATCTCTTTAGACTTAAGTGCAATGGCGGTGTTGGCTTCTATTGCCAGACCTGCTGACATGATCGTATTGCGAGTAGAAACAATGTCGTCGCGACGGCTTAGGTGAATGCCGTCCCAAAGAGGCAGACGAACTGATTTCTCAGGATTGACGGTGGATGACACCACAATATTTAGCTCACGTAAATCTAGGCCCACATACTTCTTTTGCTCTAGCGCGTTTAGGTATTCTTGCGCTTGCTGTTCGGTGACATCTTGCCGCATTTGCAGAACAAACTCTGTAAATGGTGCTGCATTCAGAACCCCTTGGAATAGTGGCATCCCCAGTTTAATATAATCTCGCAAGTTGCCAACGCCTGCACGAATCCTATCCGTAATATCGGCTATGCGAATGGTTTCAGTAGAACCGTTGTAACCAACAATGGCAAAGTCCAACCGACGATCATAGCTTAGGCCACTTGCTGATGCGATAATGTAGCCAACGTAGAGGCCGTGCAGCCCAGTTATGGCAGTTGCTGTTCCTGTAATATCAAAAACCCCCGTGTTAACAGGGCCGCTGGTGTGTGCATGAACACTATCATCCGGTTGAATAAAAAAACTGCCGGTGCTTTGGTTACTGTCTGCTCTAATTTCTCTGGCAGAGATTGGTAGTGATGATGAATGTGCGTGTCGCCACTCCCTTGCCCATCCTTATTGCCAGACCAAATGACAGCGGCAACATATACAATTAACGCAACGACCACAAAAAAAGCGATCCGAGGGTCATTCATAGCTGACCAAACCCACACTGCTTGTGCAGCAATTCAATCTCTAGCAGGAACCCACACTGCCGAAACGGCGATTGAGCCGCCACAAACCGCAGTAGGAAACCATTTAAGGAAGTCGTGGATAAACTGACGCATGCTCTAGTTATACTACATTTAGGCGAACGTGACACAAGGGGATAATGGCTGGCGACTTTGTCAGACAGACCGCCGAATATCGGCCTGGTCATTTATAAATTTCGGGAATTATGCAATGTACCCGAAAAGAATGTCTCCCCAACGAAAAAGGCCCGCCGGGTTTGCACCGACGGGCCTTAAACATGGGTCAGCGGTCGGATGTGCCGCTGCCGGAAGTTGCGTTCATGCCGATGTCGGCATTACTGACCGATGTGGGTCAGAAGCCGATCTCCCGAACGGAATTGCCCGACCTCTTAACTGAACCATGAGACATCGGATCACCTCCTTTCGATAAATGGAAATTGCTTGCTTCAAACATTTCATTGCCCTCCGCGAATCGGAAAGTGAATCAAAAAGGCCCGCGAAACAAGGCTTGTAATAAATTTTTTTTACCCCCAATATTGGGGTTCTGCGTTGGTTAGCGTCAACGCCCGCTTCAACCGCGACAATCTTCCACGACACGACCGATTTCTGCCCATGACGGGATGGCGAGAGGCATTTGCCCGCTCACCTCGATCGCGATCCGACCACGGCTGAAGATCATCGCGTCGAGAATTGGATCGCGCGGCATAATTTCAGTGGCGACATAAGGCAGTGCGCCGCCCGCTTGTGAACCGGCAAATTCCTTCAATGTCGAGCTCGACCGAATGACAATGCTGCCAGCACCCGAGCCAGCACGCGCCAGATATATCCGCTGCATTGCGCGGTCGCAGCGCAGCGTCAACACCGCATCGGCGTTGGGCTGACCAAACAGCGCAATCGAGCCGCGCTCATCCTGCCGGTACACCCAGTTGCCAGCGGCCAGCGACCAGTCAGTCCAGTCGCCGGTCGGGCGCGCTGGCGGCGGGGCGGCTACAACCGCAGGCTTTGACGGCGGCGCCTGTGGTGCAGGCGGCGGAGGCGGGGCGGAGCAGGCGGCGAGGCCAATGAGGAGGAAGACAGAAATGCGCATAGGC
>JANMPK010000126.1:0-2967 GCA_031369825.1 Sphingomonadales bacterium | reverse complement strand
TTCGACTTTGGCGGCTAATTCAGTCAGGCGCTCGATATTACTGAGATCGCCTGAAAACCGAACGTCGATTGAATGGCCACCGCTTAACGATTCCACAGCACCGACCACCAAAAACTGGTCGATACCGGCACCTCTAAGTTTCTCAAAAGCCTTGTTTGATTTTCTAAATTTGAATTCGGCAGTTGCCATAATGCCACCTCGACGTAACGCCGTTGCGACAACGCGGGCGGTCTCAAACAGGTCTTCTCGCTCGGCAAATATGCCCAAGCCAAATTCGTTATCCGGCGCATCAATCAACATCGCCAGCCGCTCAATTCCCGCAGCCCAACCGACCGCTGGTGTCGGATTGCCACCTAAATTCTCGATCAGTCCATCATAGCGCCCACCGCCAAGCACGGTCCCTTGCGCGCCCAGCCGGTCGGTGACGAATTCAAACGCGGTGTGGCGGTAGTAATCGAGGCCGCGCACGAGGCGGGCGTTTCTCTCCCACGCGACGCCTGCGGCATCCAGCCCTGCCGTCACCGCGCCGAAGAAGTCCTGAGCCTCACCCGACAGATAATCGTCGATTACCGGCGCAGCGTCGGCGATGGGGCGGTCTTTTGGGTCTTTGCTGTCGAGAATTCGCAGCGGGTTTTTCTCCAGTCGCGCCAAGCTGTCTTCGGACAACGCTTGCCTGTGGTCGTTGAAATACGCGATCAGCGCCGCGCGCCACGCATCGCGGCTCTCGGTGTCGCCCAGCGTGTTGAGCTGCAACGTCACCCCGTCATTGATACCCAGTTCCTTGAGCAACTGGTCCGCCATCACCAGTAACTCTACGTCTGCTTGCGGCTCAGCCGCGCCGATAATTTCGGCGTCGATCTGGTGGAACTGCCTGTAGCGGCCCTTTTGCGGGCGTTCGTATCGGAATAATGGCCCGTGCACCGACAGCTTCATCGGCGCATATTGTTGCCAGCCATTGGTCAGATATGCGCGCGCAATCCCGGCGGTAAATTCGGGCCGCAGCGTGATCGAATCCCCGCCGCGATCATCGAACGTATACATTTCCTTCGACACGACATCGGTCGCCTCGCCCAAGGAACGCGCAAACACCGCAGTCGGCTCGATCACGGGCAATTGCAGGCCCTTGAAGCCATATAACCGCCGCACGCGTTCGAAGGTCGCAACAACATGCGCGAAGCGTTCTTCGGTTTCGCCGAACATATCCTGGGTGCCGCGCACGGCTTGCGGGGTTTGTATCTTTGCCATCGGGATGCGCCCTAGCGGCAATTTATGCCAAGTGGAATAGGCCAACGCCCGTTCGTGCTGAGCTTGTCGAAGCACGGTCGCACTGACGTCCTTCGACAGGCTCAGGACGAACGGATGTGGTTGGTCGAATTTCCTCTGGACGCGACTGTGCGGTTTCGCCAAAACCACCCGATGAAATCTACACAAATGCCGCGCCTTGTCGCCGCCCTCGCCCTTTCTGCCAGCTTTGTTCCAGCAGCCGTTTACGCACAGAACAGCGCACCGCAGCCGGTGGCTATTGTCTCAACTATTCCGGAGCCGCAAGACCGCCCGCTATCCGCACCGATGAAGCTCGAGGTCGATGCCACCGACGTCGCCCGCGCCATTTTCCGCGTGAAGCAGAGCATTCCGGTCGAAGCTGGCAAGCCGCTCATCCTGCTCTATCCGCAGTGGCTGCCCGGCAAGCACGGCCCACGCGGGGCGCTCGCGGAAATGACCGGCCTCAAAATCCGATCAAACGGCAAGCTGCTTGAATGGACGCGCGACCCGGTCGAGGTCTATGCCTTCCATGTCGATACGCCTACGGGCACGCGTTCGGTCGATGTCGAATTCCAGTTCACCTCGCCGGTGCAAGGCAGCGAGGGCCGCATTGTCGTCACGCCAGCGATGATGAATATCCAGTGGGAGCAAGTCGCGCTCTATCCGGCGGGCCACTTCACCCGCGCTATTCAAGTGCAGCCGTCGATCACCTTGCCCAAGGGCTGGACCGGCGTTGCTGCACTGGATGGTGCAAGGATCACCGGTAGCAGGACCGATTACGGCGTAACCAGTTTCGAAACTTTGGTCGACAGCCCGATGTTCGCTGGCCCGCATTACAAAAAATGGGATCTCGGTAACAAAGTGACACTCAACGTCTGGGCGGACGAGGCGAAGTTTCTCGAAGCCAAGCCAGAGCAGATTGCGGCGCACAAGGCTTTGGTCGATGAGGCGATGATCCTTTATGGCTCCAAACATTTTGACCACTATGAATTTTTGCTCGGGCTGACCGAAGAGCTTGGCGGCATCGGCCTCGAACATCACCGCTCTTCCGAAAATACCCGCGAGACCGATTATTTTGTCGAATGGGACGACAATGGATCGGAGCGCGGCCTTTTGCCGCATGAATTCACCCATAGCTGGAACGGCAAATTCCGCCGCCCCGCCGAGATGTGGACACCCAATTATTCAGTGCCGATGCGCGACAATCTATTGTGGGTCTATGAAGGCCAGACCAGTTACTGGGACCTCGTGCTGGGCGCGCGGTCAGGCCTACAATCGAAGGAAATGGTGCTCGCCGAATGGGCAAAATATGCAGGTTTCTATGCCGAACAACCCGGCCGCGACTGGCGCAGTGTAGAGGACACGACGCACGATCCGATTTTCGGTGCGCGCAAGGCCAAACCCTTCGCAAGCCAGGCACGCGGCGAGGATTATTACAACGAAAGCTCGCTGGTGTGGCTGGCGACCGACATGACGATCCGTGAATTGTCGAAAGGCCGCAAATCGCTCGACGATTTCGCCAAGGCGTTTTTCGGGGTGCGCGACGCCGATTGGGGCGTGCTGACTTACGATTTTGATGACGTCGTGCCCACATTGAACGCGGTGCAGCCTTATGACTGGGCGAGCTTCCTCGACACAAAATTGCGCCAGCCGGGCCAGCCCGCCCCGCTGACCGGCTTCGAAAAGGGCGACTACAAGCTCGTC
>JANMPK010000115.1:0-5870 GCA_031369825.1 Sphingomonadales bacterium | reverse complement strand
CAATGTTTTTGCGCTGATCAATGGATTGAGTTACGGCTGGTCTGTCAACATCTTGATGGCGACGCTTGTGCTCGCGGAATTGATCCGCGTGGGAGCGCAGCTTTATTACTACCGCCGGGGGTATTGAGCGATGGCACTCGCGCCCTTCACAAACGACATCAGAACGCTGCGCTTTCTCGCCGGAGAAATGACTCAGGGCGATCTCGGCGACAGAGTTGGTGTCACCCGTCAGACCATCGCCGCCATCGAGCAAGGCAAATATTCACCCTCGCTGGAGGTCGCGTTCCGCATTGCCCATGTCTTTGGCAAGCCATTGGAAGAGGTCTTCCGCTGGGTTGGCGCTGCGCACACAGAGGTGTAGTTACCACGCACATGGAGAGCATCATCCTCTGGGTCTGTATGACCTTTGCACTGGTCGTATTTGTGATCCTGCTTCGTGAAGACTGGCCGTTTGCTTCGCGCCCGTTGCGCTGCGCGGAGGCGGAGGTGATCCGTCATGATAAAAGCTTTTCAGACGGCGATGATGTCTACAGCGCGGTCTTTGCCTTGTGGATGAAGAGGGCACTGCGCGCGAAGTCCGCGACAACGTCCTTTATGCCTTGGCCAGACCGCCGGTTGGCACGCGGGTAATGCTGACTTACCCCCAAGGCGCGGGGCAAAAGGCGCGGCCCCAGCGCTTGTGGCAGCGTGCGGTGATCTATCTGGTGATGTGCTTTCTGGTGATGGTGCTGGCGGGGCGGCTATTGGAGTGGCTGGATGTAGGTGGGGAATTTCGCTTGCCGTAATCGGCGGCTTGTCCGGGTCTGAAACTTGACGCTGTATAATAGCTCGCTTACCCATTGATGCGGGGGCGATATGACCGACATCAAGAAAAATCCCGCACTTGGCCTGATCGCGTTCATCGTCTTTATCGACATGGCGGGCATCGGGCTGATCATTCCGGTCATGCCCCGCCTCGTCATGGGGCTGACGGGTGAGGGCGTCGACCGCGCTGCGGAGATTGGCGGACTGCTGCTGTTTGCCTATGCCGTGATGCAGTTTATTTTCTCTCCAATCATTGGCGGGCTGTCCGACCGGTTCGGGCGCAGGCCGATATTGCTTGGAACGCTGGCGGCGCTCGGCATCGATTATGTGCTGATGGCTTGGGCACCGACTTTGGTCTGGCTTTTTGTCGGACGGTTGATTTCGGGCGTGATGGGCGCGACCTGGGCAGCGGCCAACAGCTGCGTTGCCGACACCGTCGAACCCGATCAGCGCGGGGCGGTCTATGGCCTGCTCGGCGGCGCAGGTGCATCGGGATTTGTGCTGGGGCCGGTGCTTGGCGGCGGTTTTGGGCTGCTCGGCGACCGTGTTCCGTTCATTGTTGCGGCCGTGCTGTGTATCGGTGGGGCAGCATATGGCTATTTCGCCCTGCGCGAAACCCTGCCGCCCGAAAAGCGCCGTACATTCAGCATCGCGCGCGCCAATCCCTTTGGTACGATGGTTCAAATGGCCAAGACGCCGCTGGTGCTCGGCTGCCTGATCACGATCTTCTTCATGCAGTTCGCGGCGCAGTCTAATTTTGCGGTCTGGAGCTATTATGGCGTGCTGATGTTCGATTGGGGGCCGCTGACCATCGGTGCGACAGTGGCACTTTTTGGCATATTGCTCGCAGTCATTCAGGGGCTATTGGTGGGCAAGGTCATCGCCCGCTTCGGCGCGGTGCAAACCGCTGTCTGGAGTCTGATTTTTGCCATCCCCAGCTATCTTATTATCGGCTTTGCGAGTTCGACCGCGATGATGGTTTTGGGCATCGTCGTCGGCTCGATAACCGGCCTGACCTTCCCGGCGATGCAGAGCCTGATGACGACACGGGTTGCCGAAGACGCGCAGGGCGAGTTGCAGGGCGCGATTGCCAGCGTCGTCAGCTTGACAGCGATACTCGGCCCGCCCGCAATGACCGGCGTGTTCGGGGCCTATGCTGATGATGTCGGGCTTTTCTTTCCCGGCGCGCCCTACATGCTCGCTGTCGCGTTGATGGCGGTTGCGGTTTTGATGTTGTGGCTGACGCTAAAGCACTATGCGGCTTAGCGTTTCGCCGCCGTCACCGCTTGCGCAGGATTGTCGCTGAACAGGCCGTCCACACCCGCCGCCAGAAAAGCTTTGATTTCACTTTCCAGATCACCAAGCCCGCGCGGATCAACGCCCGATCTCTGCGCCAGCGGGAGGAAGTAATTTTCGCGGCGGAATGTCCACGGATGGACGGCCAGACCGACTTTATGCGCATCAATAACAAGTGCGGTCGGCTTGCCGAGATTGCCGAGCAGATTCCGGGGTATGACCAGGGCCTTGTTGGGACCGATGCCGTCAGCATAAGCTGCAATGGCCTTCAGCCCGCGCGGCGTCGCCATTTCTGGATAGCTTAGGTCGGTTCGGTCGGCAGGGCTGCCTTTTTCATCCATAAGCTGGATTAGGCGCAATTTGGTTTTGGGCCGAAGCGCCTGCAAATTGCCGACCTCGAAAGACTGGATGAAAACGGGCGCGGTCTTTTCGGTGTGACCATATTTGGTCAGCAACGCTAGCAAAGGTCGTTCATGCGGCAAGCCAATCGACGCGAAATACGACGGGTGCTTGGTCTCGGGATAGACGCCGACGCCACGCTCTTTCGCCAGTTCCAGTACTTCCTCAAAAGTCGGCACCTCAAACTGTCCGTCATAGGCCTTATTGGCTTTGCGCAATTGCGGCAGCCGTTCCTTGGCGCGCAGCGTTTTCAGTTCTGCGAGCGTGAAGTCTTCGGTAAACCAGCCGGTCATTTTTTGGCCGTCGATGGTCTTGGTCGTTTTGCGGTCGGCAAACTCTGGCTTCGCCGAAACATCGGTCGTTTCCGAAATTTCGTTTTCGTGCCGCGCAACCAGCACGCCGTCCTTGGTCAGCACCAGATCGGGTTCGATAAAGTCCGCGCCTTGCTCAATGGCGAGCATGTAGGCAGCAATCGTGTGTTCGGGCCGCTCGCCCGAAGCGCCGCGGTGTGCGATGATGATGGCTTGGCCTTCAAGGGGTTGCGGCATGGCTTGGCTTTCGGGTGCTGAGCAGGCGGAGAGAATGGAGGCGATAAAGAGCAGGAGCAGAGGTTTCATCAGGCGGCCATCGCGCATGGCTGTGTAAGCCTCATGACAATCGCCATCTACGCTTCAAGCAACCTCGACACCCTTCCAGAAGGCGATGTGGTCGGTTATCTCGCTTGCCGCTGATTTGGGTTCGGGATAATACCACGCTGCATCGGCATTGGTTTTGCCGTCGACAGTCAACGAATGATAGTGCGCGGTGCCTTTCCATCCGCAGACCGACGTGGTTGCACTTCCTTGCAGGTAATCAACATTCACCGCGTCGCGCGGGAAATAATGATTTCCCTCGACTACGATTGTATCATCCGATTGCGCGATGATCGCGCCGTTCCAGCGTGCGGTAACCATGATATTGCCCTTTGGTTAGAACTTCACAACATCATAGACAGCTGGGTTGAACCCGACCAGCAAAGTTTCGCCGCCTTCGACCACAGGGCGTTTTATCATCGACGGGTTGGCGAGCATGAGGACGATGGCTTTTGTTTCGTCAATGTCAGCCTTGTCGGTTTCAGGCAATTTCTTGAACGTGGTGCCCGCTTTATTCAGCAGCTTTTCCCAGCCGACCTGTTTGCTCCACCGCTCAAGGTCAACTTTTGTGACACCGGCCTTTTTATAGTCGTGAAAATGATAGGCCACGCCGCGTCCATCAAGATACACCCGTGCTTTTTTGACCGTGTCGCAATTGGAAATGCCGTATAGGATAATGGTCATTTGGAGTTTCCGTAGTTGATAATGATCTTATCTGCCGCAGCAACCGCCACTGCCCGCGCGGCGTCGGTATCGCCGCCGGTAACGCGCGCCAGCGTTACACCCATGCGGCGATAGGGGCGGGTGACGGGTTTGCCAAAGATGCGGGCATCGACATGCGTGTCGCGGGTGGCGAGTGCGAGCGCATCGGCGAGGCCGGCTATGCTGAAATCTTGCGCCTCGCGGTCAGCAAGAACGACGGCGCTGGCCGATGCGCCAAGCAACGCTATTTCGGAAATGGGCAGCCCGAGAATGGCACGCGCGTGAAGGTCGAATTCATTGAGCGTCTGCGACACCAATGTGACCATGCCGGTATCATGGGGGCGGGGCGAAAGTTCGGAGAAGATGACCGCGTCGCCTTTCACGAAAAACTCGACCCCGAACAGGCCGTATCCGCCGAGGGCATCGACGACCTTTGCCGCCATATCTTGTGCCGATTTAAGTGCGGCGGGTGACATTGCGGCGGGTTGCCAGCTCTCGCGGTAATCGCCGCGTTCCTGCCGGTGGCCGATAGGAGGACAGAAATGGACGCCATCACGCGTCCTTATGGTGAGCAGCGTAATTTCATAGTCAAAGTCGATAAACTGCTCGGCAATCACGCGAAGCCGGTCGCCGCGCATTCCGGCGGCGGCATAATCCCATGACGTGTCGATATCGGCTTCGACGCGCATCGTGCTTTGGCCCTTGCCCGATGACGACATCACCGGTTTGACGACCAATGGCAGGCCCAGTTGCGCCGCAGCAGTGTGCAGTTCCTCGCGGCTTTCGGCATAAAGATAGCGCGACGTCGTCAACCCCAGTTCGGACGCCGCCAGATCACGGATGGCGTCGCGGTTCATCGTCAACTGAGCCGCGCGGGCAGAGGGCACGACAGTAAAACCCTTGGCCTCATAATCAGCAAGTATCTCGGTGCGGATCGCCTCGATTTCGGGCACGATATAATCGGGCCGATGCTTGTCGATGGCTACGCCCAATGCAGCACCGTCGAGCATCGAAAACACCTCGGCCTCATCTGCAACCTGCATCGCAGGGGCATGGGCATAGCTGTCACACGCGACGACATGGCAGCCAAGCCGCTTCGCCGCGATCACAAACTCACGCCCCAGCTCACCCGATCCGAGCAGCAGGATTTTTGCAGTGGGTGTCATTTATAATGCTCCCGCCGGTCGCCAAAATCGCGCACGCGTTTGCGCCATGCTTTGTAACTTCCAGGTTTCAGGTTGGTTCGCATAATGGCCTTTATCTGGTCGGGGGTAACATTGTGCTGCGCCGAAATGTGCGAAAAACTGATATGATCCGAAAGCGCCATTTCGACAATCTCGCTAATCTGCGCCGGGCTGAGAACGGGTGCCATAATTTAGACCGGCCAAATATCGGTATCATGGTCGGGGTGCTGGTGGTTGCTCGCGCGAATGCCAGCGACAAATTCAGCCATCGTCTCCTCGGTTGCTCCAGTCTTGCGCACCCCGGCGATGCCGCCGAACCAAGGCATGACTGCCTCCAGCCCGAATTGGTCCTTGGGCCGGAACTGGGCGGGATCATCCAGCGACCCGGTGGTCAGCGCCAGATCATCGCCGAGCATATATTCATAAAATAAAGGGGTGCCGCACTGCGCGCAAAACCCGCGTGCGACATGCTCCGAGCTCATGAATGTCGCAGGCTGTCCCCGCGTCCAGGTCAGCGCATGTTTTGGCACACCAAACAGCGCCGCAAAGAAATTCCCGACTGCCTTCTGGCACATCCGGCAATGGCAGATATGCGATGTGTCGGTGACGGCGCTCGCGCGATAGCGAACCGCGCCGCACTGGCACCCGCCGGAGATTTGGGTTTGGATTTGGGTCATTCCGGTTTTTCCACGCTCGCACAGTTAATGTCGGTTTGCGAAAAGTCCTCGCCTTTGAATAGCAGCGGTAGGTCGCGGGATTTCGCTAGCGCATAGCTGAACAGGTCGCCGAAATTAAGCTGGGCCGGGTGCCCGCTGCCTTTGCCATAGTTTATGAAAGCCTGCTGGGCACATTC
>JANMPK010000347.1:0-2367 GCA_031369825.1 Sphingomonadales bacterium | reverse complement strand
GGCGCTGCGGCTTTGCTTCCCGCAATATTGGGCGGCTTTAAGAAAACCGCGCAAGCACAGCCTTCAGGCATAGAAGGCTTGGGCGGGCTTTTGGGTCAGCTTGGCGGCGGCGGGTTGTTCGACAGCGTCGTTGCGCCTGAGCCAACGCCGGTTGAAAAGGGCAATGATATATTGGGCCAGATTTTCGGTTCAAAGGAAGTCAGCCGCACGGTGGCAGGCAGCGCGTCGGAGCAGACCGGCATTGATCCTTCACTGCTCAAGAAAATGCTACCAATACTGGCGATGCTAGTTGCGGGTTATATGGCCAAGCAGAGCGGCGGCGGAGAAGGTGGCGGACTTGGCGGCCTCATCGGCGGGATGCTCGGCGGTGGTGGCCAGTCGGGTGGCGGCGGTCTGGGTGGAATGCTCGGCAATGTGCTTGGTGGTGCGATGGGCGGGGGCGGCGCGAAAGCTGCTCCGGCGGTGGGCGGCCTTGGTGGTCTCGCGTCAATGCTAGACTTCGATGGCGACGGCAATCCGCTGGATGACATCATGGGCATGGCGGGTAAGTTGGTGCGCTGAAACCCGCCCCGACTTCTGGAAAGTCACACTAAGGTCTCACCTAAACAGCCTAGAAATGCGCCAATGTCTGGATCGGCCAACCCTCTGCCGACCCGAGGAAAATGCCGCGTGCATCAGCCATGAGGCGCAATCCGGAAACGACGATGTCAAAGAGCCGTGCCAACCCTTGCAGACCGGCCATATGATTCTCTCAAACGAAATCCTACATTGCAAGCGGAGAGATCGTGGTCGAGCCCATTTAGCAATGCCATGCTCAGATAATTGCCACGTTATGTAATTTGTGTTACTTTGTGCACAAATGAATATATAGGAACACATCATGGCTGAGACTTCGACAATGACTATCCGGATAACACCGGAAATCAAAGCGCGTTTGGGGCGACTGGCGCTTGATACCCGCCGCAGCAAAGCCTTTCTGGCAGCCGAAGCTGTGGCGCATTATCTGGAACGCGAGCAGGCAATTGTGGACGGCATCAAGCGCGGCTTGCACGATGCGAAAATAGGCAATCTCGTGCCCCACGATGCAGCGATGGACGAGCTTTCTGACGCGGTTGAGACCGCCGCAGGTGTCCGCCGCAGATGAAGCGCGCCGTCCTGTGGTCACGCGATGCACTGGATGACCTCAAGCAACAGCTTGCATATATTTCGGCTGAAGACCCCGATGCCGCGCGCAAGATCGTCGCCAAGCTCCGCCTGACTGGAGACCAACTGGCTGATTTTGCGACAGGCCATCAGGGCCGGGTGAGCGGCACATATGAAAAGTCGGTCAGCGGATTGCCGTATATCATCGCTTATGCGCTAACGCCTCACCAAGGCCGCGAAGTCGTAGCCATTTTACGCGTGATCCACACGTCTAGAGATTGGAATGCGCAAAGCTGGCCATCTTGAGACAGTCCTATGCCCGAAAAGGAAAATATTTTGCGGTCGCTATGTTGTGTAGCCAGATTTCATGTTGCTACCTGAGTTCCCCGAGTTGGTTGTATCCTGTAGTTAAAGTGGCTCAAATTAACAAACGCACGGCGACACGCATCTATACCTTGAGTGAAATCTTCAAGTTGATTGATTGTGTAGGAAATAGTTTCTTCACTCGGGCTTTCATAGCCATTAACTGAGCAAGTTATATATGCTAGCCCTCTGTCGGGCATCGAATTTCCGCCTTGTAACCCATGCACGATATGATTGCGAATCTTTCGCAGCGTTAGAGTTTGGTCACTAACCTCTTTCACTATATTGATCTTGTCAGCATTATCGGGAAATTGGCATGTAAGGCTTATCCAAAGCTCCAGCCTATCCTTAAAGGATCGGCAAACGTCCTTGTCTGATTGCTTTAGTGCACAGCGGGCTTTTTTGATCCCGGTACTCAATTGCAACTCTAAAGAGCTCCAATAAAACATAAATGATCCGACCTTTGACATCATATCTGCAAAGGTAATGAATGGCGGCTGTTCGGATGTGGAATCAATTAAACAATTCATATGGGTAGAGTACTCTGTTTTGAAGTTACGCTAAGCAGGGCCATCCTCAAACCACCTCTACCAACAACACCGCTCCATCGGCCCCCGTCACGCGCACCCGGTCACCCACGCCTGCATCAGCACCGCGTGCGGGCCATGCGCCGTCGCCTACTTTTACACGACCGTGGCCGTTCTGGATGGCCTCTATTACGGTGACAATCTCGCCAGTCAGTCTGCCCCCGCGGTCATTGAGCATCGGATCGGTGCTGGTGTTGCCGATTTTGCGATAGGACTGGCGGGCGGAATAGACCGCCGCAACGGCCAGCAGGGAGAACAGCACCAGTTGACCGAT
>JANMPK010000105.1:0-7128 GCA_031369825.1 Sphingomonadales bacterium | reverse complement strand
GACGAGGGCGCGCAGTATAAGAAGCATTATCGTAAAGCCGTCGCCGGTGGCCCTGACCAACTGATCCTCGACGAGAATGTGCTCGCCAAGGGCAAGGATTATTTCCGGCTGGGAGTGTTGTCGATCAGCCCCGACGACCGGCTGATGGCTTATGCCTATGACGACAACGGCTCCGAACGGTTCGAGGCGCATGTCCGCGATTTGACGACGGGAGCAGAACTGCCCGATATCATCCCCGGCACCTTGTCCAGCATTGTCTGGACCAGCGATAGCAAGGGCTTTGTCTACGGCCTAGCCAACGAGAATTGGCGCACGGACAACGCGCATTATCATAAGCTCGGCGATGATCCGGCGAAAGCGACGTTGCTTTATAAGGAAGCTGATATCGGCTTTGGTGTTGGTGTTGGCCTTACGGTGCAAGAGGACTGGATCGTTATCGCCACCGGCGACAATGCGACCTCTGAAATCCGGCTGGTGCCTGCCAGCGATCCGACCGCGCCGCCGATCATGATATCGCCGCGTCAAACGAAGCGGCAATATTCGGTCGATGTGCGTGACGGCACGCTCTTCATCCTGACAAACGACGATCATGTGAACTTCCGTGTCGCCACCGCTTCGATGGAGAAGCCGGACGAGTGGACAACGCTGATCGCAGGCTCCGACCAGCATTATCTAACGGGCATCGACCTGTTCAAGAATTTTTACGTGACCGAAGGCCGCATCGACGGTTTGGACCAGATCGAGATCCGCGATTATTCAGATAGCGCGAAGGTGCAGCTTATTCCCTTCCCCGAGGCGAGCTACGATGCGGGGCTTGGCGACAATCCCGAATATGACGTGACCAAGCTGCGGCTGGGCTACGAGTCCATGGTCACGCCCGACACAGTGTTTGATTATGATGTCGCCACCAAGAAGTTCACCACGCTGAAAGTTCAGGAAATCCCGTCAGGCTATGACGCCGCGCAATATGTGACCGAGCGATTGATGGTGAAGGCCCGCGACGGCGCGATGGTGCCGGTGTCGGTGGTCTATAAAAAAGGCTTCAAAAAGGACGGCAGCCAGCCGCTCCATCTCTATGCTTACGGCGCTTATGGCTATGCGACGCCGCCCAATTTCTCGACGACGCGGCTGAGCCTTCTCGACCGCGGCTTCGCTTACGGCATCGCGCATATCCGCGGTGGTGATGATCTTGGCTATCAATGGTATCTCGACGGCAAGCTGGAAAAACGCACCAATACCTTCAACGATTTCGTCGATGTCGGTCGCGCGCTGATCGAGCAAGGCTACACCTCCAAAGGCAAGCTGACCGCGAGCGGCGGGAGCGCGGGCGGCGAGCTGATGGGCGCGGTTGCCAATCAGACACCCGAACTGTTCGGCGCAACTGCCGCGCATGTGCCGTTCGTCGATGTGCTCAACACGATGCTGGATGAAAGCCTGCCGCTGACCCCGGGCGAATGGCCCGAATGGGGCAACCCGATCAAGGACAAAGCCGCGTTCGAACTGCTGCGCAGCTACAGTCCTTACGATAATGTCGAAGCCAAAGCCTATCCGCCGATGCTCTACACCGGCGGCCTGAACGACCCGCGCGTGACCTATTGGGAGCCGGCGAAGATGGTCGCCAAGCTGCGCGCAATGAAGACCGACGACAATCTGCTGCTGATGAAAATCAACATGGGCGCTGGGCACGGTGGCAAGTCGGGACGCTTCGAGCGGTTGCGTGAAAATGCCGAGGAAGCGGCGTTCCTGTTGTGGCAATTGGGGATGGTGGAATAGGCGCAGTGCTGTTGACAAAACGTTCAGTGTGTGTATTATACACACTATGAAAAGCGCCGACCTTATCCGTGAAATTCGGGCAGTCGGCTGGACTTTGCACCGTGTTCGCGGATCGCATCATATCTTTGTCCATGCGGAACGACCGGGACATGTATCGGTCCCGCATCCGAAAAAGGACTTGGGGAAAGGTCTGATCGCATCGATCCGTAAGCAGGCTGGAATTTAGGAGACTGATATGCGTTATCCCATAGCAATCGAACCGGGCGACGAAAACACCGCATTCGGTGTGGTCGTGCCCGATCTTCCGGGCTGTTTTTCGGCTGGAGATACATTGGACGAGGCGATGTCGGGTGCCGAGGAAGCGATTGCCCTCTGGATCGATTCGACGCTCGATGCCGGAGAGGCCATTCCTACTCCGTCCAGCCTTGATAATATTCGGCTCAATCCCGAATTTGAAGGCTGGATATTTGCAATTGTCGCCATTGATCCAGCTTTACTCGACGACACAGTCGAGCGGGTGAATATCACTTTGCCGCGACGTGTGCTGAAACGCCTCGACGCACTAGCAGAGGCGGCGGGATCAAGCCGTTCGGGCTATGTAGCGCAGTTGACGCTTGAAGACAGGAAGGCGGCTTAGGCGTAACGTTGTGACGCCTTTCGAGCTGACCTTCACCGCCACCCAAGCCGACATCGACGAACTCGGCCATGTCAACAATGCGGTGTGGGTACGGTGGATTCAGGATATGGCGACTTCGCACTGGAACGCGGTTGCGCTGCCTGAGCATATCGCAGCCTATTACTGGGTGGTGACCCGGCACGAGGTTGATTATCGCGGCAATATCGCGGCGGGCGAAAGCGTGACCGGGCGGACATGGATCGAAAGCCAGCCCAAGGGTGCGCAGTTTGACCGGCGGGTGGATTTCGTGGATGCTGCGGGCAAGGTCATTGTGCGCGCCAATACCACTTGGGCTATGATTGATAAGGCCAGCGGTCGGCTGGCACGGGTGCGACCGGAGATTACCGCGCCGTTTATGGGGGGATGACGATGACGAAATATCTGACTACGTTCCTGCTTGCACTGCTCGCGGTGGCGATGCCTGCACATGCCAAGCCGCGTTACGATATCGTGATTACCGGCGGAACGGTTTACGACGGCAGCGGCGGCGAGGGCAAACGCGCCGACGTCGCAATCTCTGGCCACAGGATCGTCAAGGTCGGCAAGATCGCCGCGAAGGATGGCCGACAGATCATCGACGCCAAGGGCAAGGCGGTCGCGCCGGGCTTTATCAATCTGCTCAGCTGGGCGACCGAATCTTTGCTGATCGATGGCCGTGCGATGTCGGACCTCAAGCAGGGCGTAACGCTTGAAGTGTTTGGCGAGGGCTGGTCGATGTGGCCGCTGAACGAGCCGATGCGTGCCGAGATGATCCGGTCGCAAACCGACCTCAAATTCGGCGTGCCATGGACCAGCCTCGGCCAATATCTGGAGCATGTCGCGGCGCAAGGGATAGCGCCGAACATCGCCTCGTTCGTCGGCGCAACGACGGTGCGCATCCATGAACTCGGCGAGGCAAACCGCAAGCCAAGCCCGGAAGAATTGGCGCGGATGCAGGAGCTGGTGCGGCAGGGAATGCGCGAAGGGGCGCTCGGCGTCGGTTCTTCGCTGATCTACGCACCCGCCAGTTACTCCGATACCGAAGAGCTGATCGCGCTGGCGAAAGCGGCATCGCCGTTCGGCGGGCGCTACATTTCGTATATGCGTTCCGAAGGCGACAATATCGAGGCTGCGGTGGATGAGCTGATCCGCATCGGGCGCGAGGGCGGCGTCGGCGCGGAAATTTACCACCTGAAATTCGGTGGCGCGGAAAACTGGGGCAAATATGACGCTATCATTGCCAAGATCGAGGCAGCGCGTAAGGCGGGGCAGGACGTCACGACCAATATGTATACTTACACCGCTGGCGCGACTGGCCTAGACGCATCGATGCCGCCTTGGGTGCAGGAAGGCGGGACACTCAAATGGATCGAGCGGATGAAAGATCCTGCTACCCGTGCAAAGGTCATCGCCGAAATGCGCGTAGCACCCAAAGGCTGGGAGAATCTCGCGCGGTTGGCGGCGTCACCCGAGCGGATATTGCTCATCGACTTTGGCAATCCGAAATTGAAACATCTGACCGGCAAGTCGCTGGCCGAAGTTGCCAAGATGCGCGGCACTGCGCCCGAGGAAACGATGATCGATCTCGTCATCGAGGACGGCACCCGCGTCGGCACCGCTTATTTCCTGATGTCCGAGGATAATGTGCGGAAACAAATCAAGCTGCCTTATATGGCCTTCGGCTCGGATTCCGGAGCGCTCGCGACAGAGGGCGTGTTCCTGCTCTCCAACGCGCACCCGCGCGCTTATGGCAATGTGGCGCGGATGCTGGGGCGCTATGTGCGCGACGAGAAGCTGATTTCGCTGGGCGAAGCGGTGCGGCGGCTGACATCGCTGCCCGCGACAAATTTGAAGCTGCGCGAGCGCGGCAAGCTGGCGCGCGGCTATTTCGCCGATGTCGTGGTGTTTGATGCCGCAACGGTCGGCGACCGTGCAACTTTCGACAAACCGCACCAATATGCGGTCGGCATGAGCCACGTGTTCGTCAATGGCATTCAGGTTCTGAAAGATGGGGAGCCGACTGGCAAGGCCGCTGGTCGCGTGGTGCGCGGACCGGGTTGGACCGGATGGACGAAGCCATGATTCTCATCACTGGCTCCGTCTTGACCAACGCCGACAACCGCACGGCTATCGAGGCCGAAAGCATATCGCATTGCCAGCGTTCGCGCGCCAAGCCGGGATGTATCGCGCATAACTGCCATTATGATGTCGAGAACCCGGACCTGTTGGTATTCGTTGAAAAATGGACGGACGCGGCGGCTTTGCTTACGCATTTTGCGGTGCCAGCATCCGGCGCGTTTGTGCGGGCGATTAGCGCGCTATCGACCGAAGCGCCGGAAATGCAGATCTACCGCGCCAGCGAGATTGCCGCCGCCGAGCTTCTTTCGGCTTCCAACTCATAATCCGGCAAGGAATGGAACGCACTCCGCAATGCTTCGCTCCAGCTTTCCGATATGCTCTCAAAATAGGGATCATCGGCAGTAACCCGCCGTTCGTGGAACGGTGCAAACTCGCCGGTCTTGTAAAGCATCAGGTCGAGCGGCAGGCCGACCGACAGATTGGCTTTCAGCGTGGAATCGAACGACACCATCAGCAGCTTGACGATGTCGGCGAACTCCATATCGGCTTCGAACCCGCGCACCAGTATCGGGCGACCGTATTTGGTCTCGCCGATCTGGAAAAACGGCGTGTCGGCGCTGGCCTCGATGAAATTGCCCTCAGGGTAGATCATGTAAAGCCGCGGCTCCATGCCCTTGATTTGGCCACCCAATATCATCGACGCGTTGAACGACGGCGAGGCGGCGGTCGCGCCGGTCATCGCCCGCTGGGAAATCGTTTCACGCAGCAGCGTACCGACCTGAGTGGCGACCTCGAACATCGTTGCCGCTTGCATCATCGCCGGATTGCGATCGGCGGGCGCCTTGCTTCGCTCTTCGAGCTGCGCGATCACCGCCTGCGTCGTTGCCAGATTGCCTGCGGTCAAAAGCGTGATGAACCGTTCGCCCGGCACTTCCCAATGGAACATCTTGCGGAATGTCGAGACATTATCGACACCCGAATTGGTACGGCTGTCCGACATGAACGCCATGCCTTTATCCAGCAACATTCCAACGCAATACGTCATAATCTATATGGTCCCCCGACCCTGTCTGATTTGATTCTTACTGTTCGACCCGCAACGACACAACCATGCTTTCGTCATGCGCCCCGAAAGACAAGCCTGTAATCGGTGCGGCGTCCGAATAATCGAAACCTGTTGCCACGCGGACATAACGTTGGTCCGGGCTGTAGCCGTTGGAGATATCGAAGCCGACCCAGCCCAGAGGCTCGATATGCGCCTCAGCCCAGGCGTGGCTTGCGCTTTGTTCGGTGACGCCTTCCATCAGCAGATATCCCGACACATAACGCGCTGGAATGCCCAGTGACCGTGCAGCCGCCAAAAAGATATGCGCATGGTCCTGACATACGCCCTTGCCGATGCCGAGAGCCTGTTCGGCGCTGCTGTTGGCATTGGTATGACCGTCCTCGTAAGGCAGGCTTTCGCGAATAATGTCGGACAGCGCATGAAGCCCGCCCAGTTCGTTCGCCGGGTCGATTTTGAATGACCCGAGCATTCTGGCGACTGCCTTGCCAGCCGACGTCAACTTTGTGGGCTTGAGGAAGCACCACAAAGGAATGTTGCCGCGGTGTTTGCCGATGATGCCGTCGCTGTTTGTGGTTTCCACGGTGCCGCTGCATTTGATGGTGACCTCGGTCCGCCCGCTATCGACCGACACCAAAGCGACATGGTTGAGATGCGAGTCCTCGCACGCCGACTGGATTTTGCCGCCGTCGATGTCGATGTCCCAGTCCACCACCGTCTGCCCCGCATTGTCCTTTGGCCTAAGCTTGAGACGTTGCAGCGCATAGGTCACCGGCCGGTCGAACCGGTAATGCGTTTCGTGGCTGATAAGGAGGCGTTTGGCTATCATGCGGTAAACCGGAAATCCTGTTCGACAAGCGCGCCGATCTTTCGGTTTTCGGCCAGAAAATCGACCAGAAACTCGTGCAGCCCGTCTTCGAATATCTTGGCCGCGGTTGTATCCTGCAACTGCGTATATAGTTTTGCGGCAGCATCAAGCGAGGCCGAGGGCATGCCGTAATCCTGCGACAGATAGCCAAGATTGTCGCGCAGCTTGCAATAAGCAAAGGCCAGGCTGCGCGGGAAACGGTGGTCGCGGATCAGGAATTCGGTAATGCCAAGCGCACTGGTACGGCCCGGATAGAGCCAGCGATAGACGCTATAAGCCGAAGTCGAGCGCAATATCGCCTCCCACTGCACATTGTCGAGCGACGACCCGACGAATGAGACCGATGGCAAAAGCACATAATATTTAACGTCGAGCAACCGCGCGGTGTTGTCGGCGCGTTCGACAAAATTGCCGATCCGCGCGAAATTATAGACGTCGTTGCGCAGCATCGTGTTGTGCATCGCACCGCGCACCATCGCGCTGTCGCGTTTGATCATTTCGAGGATGTTGGGCAGTTCGGCCTCGCGCACCGGGCGTTTCAGAGCGTCGGTGACGTTGATCCAGCTTTCGTTGACCGCCTCCCACACTTCACGCGTGATCGCGGTACGGGTCAGGCGGGCATTTTGCCGCGCCATGTCAATGACTGCACGCAGGCTGGCGTCGTTGCCTTTGGCGCGCAGCAGAAAGTTG
>JANMPK010000067.1:0-1716 GCA_031369825.1 Sphingomonadales bacterium | reverse complement strand
TATAAACACGCTCAAACACCAACCAAGGACGCAATCGCTCGCAGCCAATATTTGTTATACTCAGTGAACAATATGCCAAGCGGTGGTTTGGTCGAAACTGCGTCATTGGTTACTGTGATGTTGTCCGGCAAAGCACGGTCCAGTTCAAACCGCGCGCGCCGCATATGCCAGTCATGGGTTACGAGGCGCAGCGTCTTGACTTTATGACGCGCCGCCCACCGCGCGGTTTCCAAAGCATTTGACCGCGTGTCCACAGACCGGAAACCCAGATCAATGCAGCAATCGAACAGCTTGATATCGCGGTCATATTCGGCGGCGAGCTCGACTGGCTTGACGTCGCGGTCAACGCCCGAAATCAGCATACGCTTCGCTTTGCCAGCCTCCAATATTTGCAGCCCACGGTCAATGCGCTGCGCCCCGCCGGTCAGAACAACAACCGCGTCGGTTTTCGCAAGCGAAGCCGGTTGCGGCAAAAGCAACGCGAACCAAGCGAAACCCAGCGCCCAGGCAAGCAGTATAAAGGACAGTATTCGTCTGATCATAACATCTTCTTTAACGCCGAAATCACCGTCCACCGCGCCATAAGCATAGCAAGCCACATCACCGCAAGCGGAATGAGCGCAAGTACGATCCAGCCATACCAAGGCAGCGACGCCCCAGCGAGCAAGCCGGGTTCGACCGCCGCAAAGCGCCCGCCAAGTGTCAGGATGACGACAGCTGCCGCGATAAAGCCGACCACACCGCCTAGCAATGCGTCCAGCGCCACCCGCCGCTGAAACAAACGCGCCGCTTGCAAATCGGTGCCGCCCATCATGTGCATAATCTGGATCGTTTCGCCGTGCGTATTCAGCGCGCTGCGCACCGCAAGCACCACGACAGCCGATGTAGCGAGTAATAACAAAAACAAAACCCCGACCGCCAACCACACTAAGGCCGACATCAATTCAAAAAATGGTGCCATCCAGCTGCTATGCGTATCGAGGCGTGTCGCGGGCGCAATGGGTTGCAACACTTGCTGTAGTTTTTTGAGCGTCGCTGCATCGGGAGTCGTTTCAAAACGGATATCGACCAAGGCGGGCACAGGAATATCGGCGTCGATCACACCCGTTCCCAGCCAAGGTTCAAGCAGGTCGCGGACCTGTGCATCGGGCACCGCTTTGACCTCTCTGATGCCAGTTATGCCACGCAGCTTTCTGGCCACGGCCGCGCGCTGGCCTGCGCGCGCAACCGGGTCGGCCTCGATTATCTGCACGGTCACTTGCTGCGCCAGATCATCACCACCCTGGCGTGCGGCATCAGCAAGGCTCAGCCCGGCGGCGGCGACCAATAAGGTCAGGAACAGCATGATCGCGATCACCCACGGCATCGGCCCCGACACCCGGCCTTCGGGAATCAGTTTGCGGTCATGTTCGGGCAAGGCGAAGTCGAGCAGCATCGTCAGTTTTTTAATACCAAGGGTCGCGGCGGATGCTTGAGCGAACCGGTCGGGTCGGACAGCTTACCCTTATCAAGCCGCATCATCTGCGCACCTTCAATCTCTTGCAGCAAATGGATGTCATGGGTGGCGACGACAACGGTTGTGCCCAGCTTGTTGAGCGCAGCAAATAACTGCAACAAGCGCCGCGCCATGTCGGGGTCGACATTGCCCGTCGGTTCGTCCGCCACCAGCACTTCAGGGCGACCAATCACCGCGCGGGCAATCGCGACGCGCTGCTG
>JANMPK010000058.1:0-13285 GCA_031369825.1 Sphingomonadales bacterium | reverse complement strand
CGGTTTAAGGCAACATCTGCCTTTGCGCCGATTGTATCGCCGATGAATTGCCCGTGGGGTCACAAGGCGCTGGTTGGCTATCTTGGAACCGACCAGACGGCTTGGGCGGAATATGATGCGTGCGCGTTGATTGCTGGCGGTGCGCGCTTGCCCGATCTGCTGGTCGACCAAGGCGATGCTGACAACTTTCTGGACGAGCAACTGAAAACGCATTTGCTGGTCGAAGCGTGCGAGGCGGTTGGGCAGAAGGCAACCATCCGGATGCAGCCGGGATATGACCACAGCTATTATTTTATCTCGACCTTTATGGCCGATCATCTGGCATGGCATGCAGCGCGGTTAAAGGCCTAGCCAATTTACAAGGCTGGCTCTAATGACATTTCCGGCATGCGGGTGTAGCTCAATGGTAGAGCTTTTGCTTCCCAAGCAAGTGACGAGGGTTCGATTCCCTTCACCCGCTCCACATTTTCGTTATAGCAGCGAACAATGATCCCCAAGAATGTCCCCTATGTTCTGCTCGATGACGCGCGTGTGTCGGGTGCGTCGCCTGCGCGGCTTTATACCAGCCCCGTTGAGTGTCTTACGGCGCGGACATTGGATGAGGTCGCATCTTTGCTTGATGCGTTACGATTGGCAAAGACGCGGGGGCTGCACGCGGCGGGTTTTTTGGCTTATGACGCAAGCGCTGCATTGCTCCCGCATCTGCCAACCCTTGCCGAAGGCCTGTTAGGTTGGTTTGGATTATTTGAGCAATATCAAGAGTTTAATATAGACGCCATGCCTTCACTGTTGCCCGATCCGGCGGGTGCATGGCTTTCACCGCTCCGTCCAGAGATAACGCGCACCGATTATGCCAGATGCTTCAGTGCGGTGCAGGACTATATCGCGGCGGGGGATATTTACCAATCGAACCTTACATTCCGGCTGTCCGCTGATTATGCCGGTGACCCGTTGGCTCTCTATGCCGCACTTCGTCCGCGCGCGGCGGCGGGTTATGGCGGGGTGATCTGGACCGGGGAGCAGCATTATCTGTCATTCTCGCCCGAACTGTTCTTTGCACTCAAAGATGGCCGTGTGACCACCAAACCGATGAAGGGGACGGCTGAACGCCGAGCTGATCCGACGGCCGATGCCGCAGAGGTAGAGACATTGCGCACTGATCCCAAACAGCGTGCGGAAAACCTGATGATCGTCGACCTGCTCCGCAATGATTTGTCACGCGTGTGTGAGGCTGGCTCGGTAGCTGTCCCGGAGCTGTTCCATGTCGAAAGCTATCCGACCGTCCATCAGATGACATCGACTGTGACCGGCTCTTTGCCCGAAGACAGCAATGCGATTGACGTCTTGAAGGCATTATTCCCCTGCGGCTCAATCACTGGTGCGCCTAAAATCCGGGCGATGCAGATCATCAGCGAGGTCGAGGCTGCCTCGCGTGGCATCTATTGCGGATCGATTGGCCGGATCGACGCAAATGGCGACGCAGCCTTTAACGTCGCCATCCGCACTTTTACCTTGTGCGAAACCACGAAGCGCGTTTCATTAGGGCTGGGGTCGGGCATTGTTGCGGATTCCGACGAAGCGGCTGAGTGGGCCGAGTGTCTGGCAAAGGGGGATTTTGCGAAAGTGGGTGGTTACGGCTTTGATCTGATCGAGACGATGCGATTTGAGCCCGCACAAGGTATCGCGCGGCTCGAGCTGCATCTGGAACGGATGAAAGCGAGCGCGAGTGGCTTTGGTTTCGAGTTTGATCGCCACGCTGCACGCAACCAACTGCATGCCGCGACTTTTCATTTGGACGCATTGTCGAAGATACGGCTGCTGTTGTCGAAAAGCGGCGCGGTGGCGATAGAAATACGCCCGCTGACCGACACGGCAGAGCTTTGGACGATTGCGGTTGTACCCTTACCAGTCGAAAGCACCGATTTCCGTCTCCACCACAAGACGACTGACCGGGCGTTTTACGATGAAGCACGCGTTGCATCGGCTACGGACGAAGTGCTGTTCGTAGACCGCGACGGGTTTTTGACCGAAGGCAGCGTCACGGCCATTTTCGTCGAACGCGGTGGTAAGTTGCTCACCCCGACACTGTCGCGCGGCGCATTGCCATCAGTTCTGCGCCAAGAATTGATAGAAAGCGGCCAAGCCTTAGAGGCCGACCTGACTGCCGCCGATCTGACGGGAAATTTCTTCATCGGCAACAGCGTTCGTGGATTAATCCCGGCCAAACGGGTTGCGTAACTTTATGGTGTTGGCTAGGGCCTGCCACGCAACTTGCTAACAAAAATAGCCGAAAGACCCATCATGATTGACCGCTTGTCTGCCGCCTTGGGCCGGATCGCCCCGTCCGCCACGCTTGCCATGTCGGGTCGCGTCATCGACTTGAAGGCACAAGGCATTGATGTCATTGGCCTCTCCGCTGGTGAGCCCGATTTTGATACGCCGGACTTTGTAAAAGATGCCGCGATTGAGGCGATCCGCAGCGGTCAGACCAAATATACCGCAGTCGATGGCATCGCACCATTGAAGGCCGCCATCGCCGCGAAATTCAAACGCGACAACGGTATCGAATATACAACCAAACAAATCACAGTGAACGCGGGCGGCAAGCACACCTTGTTCAACGCATTGGTGGCGACGGTCGATAAAGGTGACGAGGTTGTCATCCCCGCACCATATTGGGTTAGCTATCCTGATATTGTCCAGTTTGCTGGCGGCACGCCTGTCGTCATCATGGCGACCGCTGCGCAAAACTACAAGATCACGCCTGAGCAACTCGACGCTGCGATCACGCCGAAAACGCGCTGGCTCATTCTCAACTCGCCGTCCAACCCGACCGGTGCGGCCTATAGCGCCATTGAGTTGGAAGCGCTGGGCCAGGTGCTCCTCCGTCACCCACATGTCATGCTGCTCACCGACGATATGTATGAACATATCTGGTATGCGCAGTCGCCATTCGCAACGATGCTGGAGGTTTGCCCCGAACTATACGATCGCACGCTGACAATGAACGGCGCGTCTAAGGCTTATGCGATGACCGGCTGGCGCATTGGTTATGCGGGAGGCCCCGAATGGCTGATCAAGGCGATGGGCGATCTGCAATCACAATCGACCAGCAACCCCTGTTCGATTTCACAATATGCCGTGCTGGCCGCCCTCACCGGCCCGCAGGATTTCCTCAAGGAACGTAACGCCGCATTTAAAGAACGCCGCGATCTGGTGGTGGCGATGCTCAACGACGCGCCGGGGCTTAGCTGCCCGACGCCCGAAGGCGCTTTCTATGTTTATCCCGATGCTAGCGGCGTGATGGGAAAAACCACGCCAAAGGGCAAAAAGATCGAAACCGACGCCGATCTGATCGACTATTTCCTCGATGATTACCGCGTTGCGGCGGTCCACGGTGCTGCTTTCGGTCTCTCGCCTGGCTTCCGCATTTCTTATGCAACCTCGACCGAGTTGCTAAAAGAAGCGTGCACTCGCATCCAGTCGGCGTGTGCAGCACTCAGTTGATCGTACCTTAACCTAAAAAAACGATGCGTTAAGTCGGACTTAACCGGCAAGCTGCTGTGAAACCTTTTGTGGCGCGGTAACGTATCTGCTGTTGCCTGCGAATAGGCTGCTATCAAAGAGAACAATAATGAACCGTATTTTCAACTTTGTGCGATCAGAACTTTTTCTCAGCCTTGCGGGCGGTTTTGCCTTGGGTGTTGCTGGGCTGGCTGTGATCAAACCTGCGAGCGCCGATGTCGGCCATGCAGAGGCATCAAAGTCGATATCGGTCGGAGCGCCTGTTTATGACCAAGCCACCCCTGCTCAATAAATTCACACTTCGCTTGCTGCCGGTGGCGGCAGTATTCGCTTTCACCGCCGCCTGCGGCACCAAAGCCACGTCGTTGATTGGGACGGCCGAAGCCGCAGAAGGCATCCGAATCACGGCCCCGGCAGCAGCTATCGTCGAACCGAAGGGCACTCAGATCGCAGTGTTCGCGGGCGGATGCTTTTGGGGAATTGAAGGTGTGTTCGAACGGGTCAAAGGCGTGACCAGCGTCGAATCGGGGTATTCTGGCGGCACCAAGGCCGATGCCGATTATGATCTGGTCAGCGGCGGGCGCACCCCGCATGCCGAATCGGTACGGATTAAATATAACCCCGCAGTGGTCAGCTATAATGACCTGTTGCATATCTTCTTTTCGGTGACGCATGATCCGACCCAGCTGAACCGCCAAGGCCCGGATACCGGCAAGCAATATCGCACCGCGATTTTTCCCGCGACGCCAGCTCAGCGCAAAGCCGCAAGCGGCTACATCGCGCAGCTCGGAAAAGCGGGAGTGTGGAAAAAGCCAATTGTGACGAAGATCGAGGCTTACAGCTTTTTCCCGGCAGAAACCTATCATCAGGACTTCATGGTGAAAAACCCGAGTCATCCCTATATAACGGCTTGGGACAAACCAAAGGTTGCCAATCTGAAACGTTTGTTTCCAAACCGTTATCGTTAAATCAGGCCGCAAATAGTCCTGTTACCATTGGATAAAGCGACGCGACTAGCAACAACGCCGCAACAACGTTAAATGTCTTCAAACGCACTGGGTCGTTTAGGAACCGCCGCATTTTAGCGCCCATTACCGCCCATGCGCCGGTGCTTGGCAGGTTGATGACACCGAAGACCCCGGCGACAACAAACACACCGACCCAGCCTTGCGACTTGGGCGCATAAGCCGAGATCGCGGTTAGCGCCATTGTCCATGCCTTCGGGTTCACCCATTGGAACAGCGCCGCCTGCAGGAAGGTAAAGGGTTTTGATTTGGCGCTAGCAGCACCGTTTTCAGCGGGTGATGTGCTGGTCGTTGCAATCTTCCACGCCATATAGAGCAGGTAAAGCCCGCTCGCGATCGTGATGAATAGCATGGAGCCCGGCACCGCCTCGATCAGCTTCATGACGCCAAGCCCGATGAGCGCAATCATCAGCGTGAAGCCCAGCGACACCCCCAGCATATGCGGCACCGTCCGGCGCATCCCGAAATTTATGCCCGAAGTCATCAGCATCAGGTTGTTCGGCCCCGGGGTTATCGAGGATACCAAAGCAAAGACGGCGAGCGCGGCGAACAGTTCGGTTGTCATCATATAACCGAGGATAACGTAAAGCGCGCCGAATGTGCTTGCGTTGTTGCGCTGATTTGCCAAATATCTGCAACAAATGAGTGATATTGACCCCATAAATGCCAAAATATTGCGTGCATTGACGCTCGATGGACGGCTTAGCAATGTTGATTTGGCGGACAAGGTCGGGCTATCGCCCTCGGCCTGTTTGCGGCGGGTGCAGGAGCTTGAGCGGAAAGGCGTAATTAGCGGCTACCGCGCGGTACTCAACCCGCAAGCGATGGGCATAACCTTCATCGCTTATGTGCTGGTTGGGCTGTCGAACCATACCAAGGAGTCGCAGCTCGGTTTCGAGCAGGCGATAGCGTCTGCCCCCGAAGTGCGTGAGTGCCACAATATCACCGGCACCGTCGAATATCTGCTTCGCATCGAGGCCCGCGATCTGGCAGCGTATAAATATTTCCACACCGAAGTGCTCGGCACGGTGCCGCAGGTGTCGAGCATCATGTCCTATATCGTGATGGACTCGCCCAAGGACGAACGCGCTTAGGGTAACCCACGCAAATATCCCAACACCGCGCGCACTGCTTCATCCTCTGCCACGCCAAGCATTGGTGGGTTGCGGTTGGCCCAGCTGTCAGTGGCGGCACGGACCAGGGCGGGTAATGTCCTGACGGCGCGGTCGATGTCGATGTCGCCGATTTCCGCAGCGTGGCGGGCCAACAAACCGCGCACCATCTCGCCGCCTTGGTCGAGATAGCCGGTGAGCTCGGCATCCATCGGTAGCCGTGCTTCCTCATGGTCAATCGCCGACGCCAGCAAGGCGTTGTCATGGTGATGCTGCATCGCGGCGCGGACGATCCGCCGGATTTTCGTTGCTAGATCGGCATCCTCGACTGACGCCACGGCCTGCGCGACAGACATCAACTGACGTTTTTGCTGGCGGTGGATCAATGCGACCATAAGCGCGTCCTTATTGCCGTAATATTGATAAAGGCTACCGATGCTGACTCCAGCCCGCTGCGCCACCGCATTGGTGTTGAACGCAGACAAGCCGCCCGCGCCAATTATCTGAGCAGCCGCTTCGAGGATAGCATCATGCGTTGCCTGCGCGCGTGCCTGACGCGGCGCTTTTCTGGGAGTGAGGGCGTTTTGCATGATGTTCCGGAGCGCGCTTAGCCAATGCGAGTATAAAATGTGAATATATACTCATAAACTGATAAAGGACGGAAAGCAAAGGATGGAATATGGACAACGTAGTTTCAGAGCGTGTGGGTTTCGACGGCTTCTACCGTGACCATTTCCTGCCCGAGCATAACCATCGGGCCAATGTGGCGCTTCATATTATCGGAACGCTTGCCGGGCTATTGCTCATCGTCGCCAGCTTGACCGCCATTCCCCTTTGGTGGGTATTGATGTTCCCAGTGGTCCATGTCGCCCCCGGGCTGATCGGCCACCGCTTGTTCGACCGCAATGAAGCGGTGGGCGATGTCCGGGTGTTGCGGAAGGATTTTCCCTTATGGTGGTTCCTGCGGGGTAATCACCGGATGACCGTCCGGGCGGCGGTTCGGCTGTTCAACAGAAATCAGCCGCGATAGGCAGGGATCGCCCAGCCCTTGAGTATCGCCATCGCGCGCAGGGCAAAACCGGCGGCGGCGCTGATGATGGCGGCTGGCAAGACGGGTAGGCCGAACCATAGAAGCAACCCGAACAGCCCTGAAGCGAGCGCCGCCGCAGTGACGTAGATTTCGGCTTGAGCAGGATCGACGGCTCGCCCGCCAGCACATCGCGGATGATGCCGCCGACGCAGGCGGTGATAACGCCCATCATCATTGCTGGAAGAAGGGGCACGCCCAGCGACAGCGATTTCCACGTGCCGAACACCGCGTAGATCGCAATGCCGATGGCATCGAACCAATCAAGCGCGCGCGGCTTCCAGACGTTTTTGGGCGTCACCCAAACGAGACCAGCGGTGACCAGACAGGTCGCGGCAAAACGCCAGTCCTGCACCCAAAATACCGGCGCGCCGATCAGCAAATCGCGCACCGTCCCGCCGCCGACCCCGGTCACGAGTGCGAAGAAGGAGAAGGTGACAAGCGTTTGCCCGCGTTGTGCAGCGGCCAGTGCGCCCGATGCCGCAAACACGGCGATGCCGAACAGGTCGAGCCAGGCGATCAGGCTTGGCGCGAATTGGGCAGCAGCGTTGGTCACGTTAGGCAACCAGTCCTGCCATCACCCGCGCTCTAGCACGCGACGAGTGAAATCGCCTTGAATCACGCCGGCTTCAGAATAGCGCCAGTCCACGATTGAACCAAGATGAATAGGTACCAATTGCAGGGCCACATAACCCTCATCGGAAGGGTCATTCGCCAATGTCCCCCAAAGTTGCTCGCCCTCCCACTTTAAGTCCCCGGCCCAAATAAGTTCGGGCTGGTCGGCATCAGGTGTAAGGCGGAACTTCACCAAGAAATAATCCTGATTGGACTTCGGCGAGGCTTGTGTCGCGAAAAACCGACCCAAGGTGTCTTGCGCCGCTTTTATTGCAGCCAGCATGGCATGCTCTTCCGAATCCCAACCAACTAACTTCGAATCAACGGCTCCCTGTCGTGAGTCACCAGGCCTCGGTCGTTTAGAGAATATCTTCGTGAGCCACATCGACCGTTCACATATGGATCGGCTTGCCCGTCACCGCCATTGCCGCCTCTTTCAGCGCTTCGGCGTGGGTCGGGTGGGCGTGGCAGGTGTAGGCGATGTCTTCGGATGTCGCACCGAATTCCATGGCTAGAGCGGCTTCGGCGATCATGCTGCCAGCGATGCTGGCGATGATGTGGACACCCAATACGCGGTCGGTTTTGGCGTCGGCGACGACCTTCACAAAACCGTCGGTGTCGCGGTTGGTCTTGGCACGGCTGTTCGCCATCATCGGGAATTTGCCGACCTTGATCTCGCCCTTTTCCTTCGCTTCTTCCTCGGTAAGGCCGACGCTGGCGATTTCGGGATAGGTGTAGACCACGCCCGGAATGACGTCATGGTTCACAATGCCGGTGTGGCCAGCGATGAAATCCGCGGCGGCGACGCCTTCATCCTCGGCCTTGTGCGCGAGCATCGGGCCGGGGACCACATCGCCGATGGCATAGATGCCGGGGACATTGGTCTGGAAGTCATGACCAATCTCGACCTGGCCGCGCTGGTTGGGGGTGATGCCTGCTTTTTCGAGCGCCAGGCCATCGGTGTTGGGCTTGCGGCCAATCGCGACGAGCACGCAATCGGCTTCAATCGTTTCGGAAGCGCCACCTGAAGCTGGCTCAACGGTTAGTGTTGCTTTCCCGCCTTTGACGCTCGCGCCGGTGACCTTGGTGCCAGTGCGGATTTCGAAGCCCTGCTTCTTGAAAATCTTCGCCGCTTCCTTGCGGACTTCGCCATCCATGCCGGGCAGTATCTGCTCGAGATACTCAACCACGGTGACCTTCGCGCCGAGCCGCAACCAGACACTGCCCAATTCGAGCCCAATCACGCCGCCGCCAATGACGACCATATGCTTGGGCACCTTCGGCAACGCCAGCGCGCCTGTCGAATCGACGATGACCTTCTGGTCGATCTCGACACCGGGAAGCGGTGTTACGCTCGAACCGGTGGCGATCATGATATTCTTCGCGGTGTAACTCTTACCCGCCACATCCAACGTGTTCGCCGAAGTAAACGCCGCATGGCCCTTTAGCCAATCCACTTTATTTTTCTTAAAGAGGAAGGCTATTCCGCCAGTGAGTTCATCAACCGCTTTCGTCTTCTCAGCGTGCATCTGGTCGAGGTTCAGCGCCACGCTCTTGAAGTCGATGCCGAACTTTGCCAGCGCGCCCGAATGTGCCTCGTGATACATTTCCGAAGAGTGCAGCATCGCTTTTGAAGGAATGCAGCCGACGTTGAGGCACGTCCCGCCCAGCGTTTCACGGCTTTCCACACACGCGGTTTTCAGGCCCAGTTGCGCCACGCGGATCGCAGCGACATAGCCGCCCGGGCCAGCGCCGATGACGATCAGGTCATAATCTTGTTCTGCCATATCTCGGTTTCCTTAGAGGTCGATCAGTAACCGGGTGGGGTCTTCAATCGCTTCCTTGATTGCTTTTAACGCGGTTACGGCTTCGCGGCCATCGATCAGGCGGTGGTCATAGCTAAGCGCGAGATACATCATCGGGCGGATGACGATTTCGCCGTTCCGCACGACCGGACGGTCTTCGATACGGTGAAGCCCGAGCACTGCCGATTGGGGCGGGTTGATGATCGGGGTGGACATCAGCCCGCCGAACACGCCGCCATTCGAAATGGTAAATGTGCCGCCTGCCATATCTTCCATGGTCAGCGTGCCAGCCTTCGCCCGCGCGCCGAAATCGCCAATGGTTTTTTCGATATCCGCAAAGGATAACTTGTCGGCATTACGTACCACCGGCACGACCAAACCGTTAGGCGCGCTGACCGCGACAGAGACGTCGAGATAATTGTGATAAACGATTTCATCGCCGTCGATCTGCGCGTTGACCGCGGGAATGTCGTGCACGGCAAGCGCTACCGCCTTGGTGAAGAAGCTCATGAAGCCAAGCTTCACGCCGTGCTTCTTTTCGAACAGCTCCTTATACTTGTCGCGCGCCGCGATCACTTCGCTCATGTCGCAGTCGTTGAACGTTGTGAGCAAGGCCGCCGTTTCCTGCGCCGACTTCAGCCGCTTGGCGACGGTTTGGCGCAGGCGGGTCATCCGCACTCGCTCTTCCTGACGTCCGGCGACGGCGGGGGCAGCAACCGAAGCGGCGACAGGCGTAGCAGCGGCAGGCGCACCCTTGGCTGCGGCCACGACATCTTCCTTGGTCAAGCGACCATCCTTGCCAGTGCCTCTGATCTTCGACGGGTCGATGCCGAGTTCGAGCACCATACGGCGGACCGATGGCGACAGCGGAAGGTCGGAATTTTCAGCAGGAGCCGCAACAGGTGCGGTCGCAACCGGCTGAGGTGCAGCAGCGGCAGCAACAGGAGCCGGTGCCGCAGCAGGCGCGCCAGACCCTGCCTCAATGCTCGCAATAACCGCGCCGACATTGACCGTCGCGCCCTCTTCAACAACATAGGCACCCATCACACCGGCAACCGGCGAAGGCACTTCAATCGCAACCTTATCGGTCTCTAAGCTCGCAATCGGTTCGTCGGCGGCGACCGCCTCGCCGGGCTTTTTCAGCCATTGGCCAAGCGTCGCTTCGGTGATGGATTCGCCCAATACGGGGACTTTGACTTCGGTGCTCATATCGGATCAGCCTTTTCTTTGGCGGCGGATTTCGGCGCGGACATTGTGGCCGAGCGCATCGGCGACCAGTGCCGCCTGTTCGGCCTGGTGGCGTTTGGCAAGGCCAGTTGCGGTAGCGGCGGCGGGCTTGCGACCGGCATACCGCGCGCGCGTTGGGGCGGTTTTGGCCTCGGCCAGACATTCTTCGATAAACGGATCGACGAACGACCAGCTGCCCGCGTTTTTCGGTTCTTCCTGAGCCCAGACGACTTCTTCGAGGTTCGTCATGCGCTTCAGGCGGATAATCAATGGCTCGCCGGGGAAGGGGTAAAGTTGCTCCAACCGAACAATAGCGGTGCCATTGTCGCCCGCCGCGTTGCGTGCTTCAATCAGGTCATAGGCAACCTTGCCCGAGCAAAGCACAAGCCGCTTCACATCGGCATCGGAGGGCGCGTTGGGGTCCGACAATATCCGCATGAAGTGGCTCTCACCTTGGAACTCTTCCGCCTTCGATACAGCCATCTTGTGGCGCAGCAATGACTTGGGTGTCATCACCACCAAAGGCTTGCGGAAAGATCGCGCCATTTGCCTCCGCAGCAAATGGAAGTAATTAGCGGGGGTGGTGCAGTTGGCGACCTGGATATTATCCTCGGCGCATAGTTGCAAAACCGTTCGAGCCGCGCCGAACTATGCTCCGGCCCCTGACCTTCATAGCCATGCGGCAGCAACATCACGAGGCCATTGGCGCGAAGCCACTTGGCTTCACCCGCTGCGATAAACTGGTCGATGATGACCTGAGCGCCGTTGACGAAATCGCCAAACTGCGCTTCCCAAAGCACGAGCGTTTTCGGCTCGGCCCCGGCAAAGCCATATTCAAAACCGAGCACGCCGAATTCAGACAGCGGGCTGTCGAGAATTTCGAACCGTCCATGCGGCAGCGTCGACAGAGGCACGTATTTCTCTTCGGTGCCCTGGTCGACCCACACGCCGTGACGCTGGCTGAATGTGCCGCGTCCCGAATCCTGTCCTGACAGGCGAACGCCATAACCTTCTGACAACAGTCCGCCAAAGGCCAATGCCTCGCCAGTCGCCCAGTCGAAATTTTCGGACGTAGTGAACATCGCTTTTTTGGCGTCGAGCACGCGGCCCAAGGTCGGGTGAATATTGAGCCCTTCGGGCACCGTTGTCAGTGTGCGGCCAAGGCTGTCGAACAGTTTCTTCGACACGCCGGTTTCGACGTTGCGCCGTGCGCTTTCTGGATCGGCTGGCTTTGACAGTCCTGACCAGCGCCCCCCGAACCAGTCGGCTTCGTTCGCCTTGTAATCGGCGGCGCTGGCAAATTCCTGCTCAAGCAGGGCGACAAAACGCATGGTGTGTTCGCTTGCCCAATTACCGTCGATCACGCCCTCGGCTTGCAAACGCTTGGCATACAGCTCGCCCACGCCGGGATGCGTTTTGATGACCTTGTACATCAACGGCTGGGTAAAGCTCGGCTCGTCGCCTTCGTTATGGCCGAAGCGGCGGTAGCACCACATGTCGATGACGATGTCGCGGTGGAAAGTCTGGCGGAATTCGATGGCGATCTTGCAGGCGAAAGTAACCGCCTCGGGGTCGTCGCCGTTGACGTGGAAGATCGGTGCTTGCACGCCCTTGGCGACGTCCGATGGATAAGGCGAAGACCGTGCGAATTGCGGGCTGGTGGTGAAACCAACCTGGTTGTTGACGATGAAGTGCAGGCAGCCGCCAGTATTATACCCGCGAATACCGGAAAAGCCCAAGCACTCCCAAACAATGCCCTGTCCCGCAAAGGCGGCATCGCCGTGGAGCAATACCGGCAATACCTGCTCATGCTTGCCCAGGTCGTCACGCGCGGTTTGGTTAGCGCGGACCTTGCCGAGAACGACGGGGTTCACCGCTTCGAGATGCGAAGGATTCGGAACAAGGCTCATATGCACCTTGATGCCATCGAATTCGCGGTCGGTGCTGGTGCCGAGATGATATTTCACATCGCCCGATCCGCCAACATCGTCGGGGTTGGATGAACCGCCGGAAAATTCGTGGAAGATCACGCGATATGGTTTGGCCATCACATTCGCCAGAACGTTTAACCGCCCGCGATGTGGCATGCCGTAGACGATTTCGCGGACGCCAAGGCTACCGCCATATTTGATAACGGCTTCCAAGGCAGGAATCATCGACTCACCGCCATCAAGGCCGAAACGCTTGGTGCCGACATATTTGCGGCCGAGGAATTTCTCGTACTGTTCGGCTTCGATTACCTTGGCGAGGATCGCCTTTTTGCCCTCGGGCGTGAACTGGATGGCAGCGTCCTTGCCCTCCATGCGTTCCTGCAAAAACCGGCGTTCCTCAACGTCGGCAATGTGCATATATTCAAGCCCGACCGGCCCGCAATAATTGGCGCGCAGGGTATCGACGAGTTCGCGCACGGTTGTCCATTCGAGGCCTAAGGTGCCGCCGACATAGACTCGCTTTTCGAGGTCGGCGCCTGCAAAGCCGTGATATTCAGGCGTCAGGTCGGCGGGAATTTCCTGCTTCGAAAGCCCCAATGGATCGAGGTTGGCCGCCAAATGCCCGCGCACGCGGTAGGTGCGAACCAGCATCATCGCCCGGATGGCATCGCTTGCGGCGGTCACCGCGTCGGCCTCTGCCATCGGCTTGCCTGCTGCCTTTGCTGCTGCCTTGATCTCGACCGTCATTTGGGTCGGGTCGAGCGATGCCGTCAGGTCGTCGGTGATGCCAAGCGGCCAATTCGCGCGTTCCCAGCTAGGGCCGCGTTCGATTTCGAAATCCTGGTTTTCTATGCCCATATTACTGCCTTCCGTCGGGAGGGATTGGCCCGCTAAATTATCCGTTCGTGGGGTTGCCAATCCGGTAACCCGAGCAGCCCCGGGGGGGGGGGCGGCAGGG
>JANMPK010000055.1:0-5114 GCA_031369825.1 Sphingomonadales bacterium | reverse complement strand
ATTCGGCAAACCAGCTTCGGACGGCGCTTGTTCTGGGACTGGCAGTGGAATGCACAGCGTTATCCCGATCTGCCCGACAAGATTGCCGAGTTAAAGGCGCGGGGCATTCGTTTTCTTGGATACGTAAATCCTTACCTCGCGATTGATGGCCCGCAATATGCCGAAGCTGCAAGGTTGGGCTATCTGGCGCGCAAGCTCGACAGCGACGAACCTTATGTAGTCGATTTCGGCGAGTTCGAAGCTGGTGTTGTGGACTTCACCAATGCGACCGCCGCATCATGGTTCTCCGAAGAAATAATCGGCAAGCAAATGCTTGATTTTGGACTCGACGGTTGGATGGCCGATTTCGGGGAGTATCTGCCGGTCGATTTGCGGCTGCACAATGGCGACCCTATGAAAGAGCATAATCGCTGGCCGGTGCATTGGGCAAAGGTCAATGCCGATGCTGTTGCCTCGCGCGGGCGTACGGGCGATGCGCTGTTTTTCATGCGCGCGGGCTTTACCGGCGTGCAGCAATATTGCCCGCTCCTGTGGGCAGGCGACCAGTCGGTCGATTTCAGCCGCCATGACGGCATCGGCACGGTCATTACGGCGGCGTTGTCAGCGGGGCTGGTCGGCAACGCCTATAGCCATAGCGATGTCGGCGGCTATACCAGCCTGCATGGCAATGTTCGTACCGGGGAACTGATGCAGCGCTGGTACGAGCTGGGCGCGTTTACGCCGGTGATGCGCACGCATGAGGGCAACCGGCCCGATGACAATTTGCAGATCGATTCGACACCCGAATTGCTCGCCGGTTTTGTGCAGTGGAGCCGTGTTCATGCCGCTTTGGCACCGTGGGTCCGGCATTTGTGCGACGAGGCGACCGCCACCGGCCTCCCCGCACAGCGCGCGTTGTTCCTGCATTATCCCGACGACCGCGAGACGTTTACGATCCAAGACCAATATCTTTACGGCACTGACCTGATGGTCGCTCCTATAATCGAAGAAGGCGCAATAACGCGCGAGGTATATCTGCCCGAGGACGAGTGGGTGCACATGTGGACCGGCGAACGCTTCAAATCCGGCCGTCACGAGATTGAAGCGCCGATTGGATCGCCGCCAGTGTTCTGGCGCAAGGCCAGCGAGTTTGCCGACCTGTTCGCTGGACTACGTGCGGTAAGAGACAGTATCCAATGAGCGCCGATATCAATATGCGCTCCAACATCCGCGACGTCGCCAAACTCGCCGGCGTTGCGGTCAAAACCGTTAGCCGGGTGCTTAACAATCACCCCTATGTCAGCACAGAAACACGTGCCAAAGTCGATGCGGCGATGGCCGAGTTACGGTTCTCACCAAGCATTGCCGCGCGTATATTGGCAGGCACAAAATCGGGACAGATCGCGCTGATCTACGACAATCACAGCCCATATTATATGCACCAGATCATGCAGGGTTGTTGGGACCGGTGCCATGAAGAAGGCATGAGGCTGATCGCGCAACCGGTCGATGTCGCCGACCCCGGCATCGGCGATCAAGTGCGCGGTATGGTCCGCGAAACGCATGTTGACGGCGCAATCTTGTCGTCGCCCGTCACAGACTGCGCGCCCGTTCTCGCTGCGCTTGAGGCGATGAACATCCCGTTCGTGCGAATTTCACCGGGGACCAACCATGCACTGACCAGCTCGGTGTTCATGGACGATACGCAAGCTGCGGACGACATGACAACGCACCTCATCAATATCGGCCATAGGCGGATAGGCTTCATCATCGGCCACCCCAACCACATGGCGAGCGCCGAGCGACAGGCGGGCTATGTACGAGCTTTGGGCCGTGCAGGAATTTCGGTTGATGCGGCCTTGATCGCCGAAGGGCAGTTCGACTTTGAAAGCGGCGTGGCGGCGACCGAGAGGTTTCTTGCGCTCAAAGTTCCACCGACCGCGATTTTTGCGTCCAACGACGATATGGCTTCTGGCGTATTGGCCGTCGCGCACCGGCGCGGCCTGGCGGTGCCGGAGCAGCTTTCCGTAGCAGGGTTCGACGACACCACGCTCGCCCGCGTCGTTTGGCCGCCGCTCACGACTATCAATCAACCGGTGCGCGACCTTGCGTCGACCGCCACCGAATTATTGCTGGGCAGCGGCGGCATCGAGCATCGCCGCCTGCCCCACCAGCTGATCGAGCGCGAGTCCGTTGCGCCGCCTTACTCCCCTAAAACAAAGAGCAAAAATATATGACATTGTCACACCCTCCGCTGACACGGCCTTTGGGCAAAAGCGGGATAGAAATTTCTTCGATAGCGTGGGGCATGTGGCGCTTTGCTGGCCTTGAAATGTCAGCCGCGCGCGCCGCGATTGATGCCGCGTTTGCGGCAGGCATTACGCTGTTCGATACCGCCGATATTTATGGGCTGGGCGAGACCTATTTCGGAGCGGCGGAGGATTTGCTCGGCAAAGTATTTGCCGAAACACCTGGGCTACGGGACAAAATGATATTGGCGACCAAGGGCGGTATCATCCCGCCCGCGCCCTATGATAGCAGCGCCGGGTATCTGGGCGAGGCCATCGACAAGAGCCTCACGCGGCTGCAAACCGACCGCATCGATTTGTGGCAGATACACCGGCCCGATATCCTGACCCACCCGCAGGAAATCGCGCGCGTGATCGAGGATACGCACAAAGCAGGGAAAATTCGCGCGTTTGGTGTCTCCAATTTCACGCAGGCGCAGATAGCGACGCTGGCGCAATTTAGCAGCGTGCCGATTGTCTCGACCCAGCCCGAATTGTCACCGCTGCGCATCGACACGATTGAAAACGGCGAGCTCGATCAGGCGATAGCGATGGACCTTGCTGTGCTGGCATGGTCGCCATTGGGCGGAGGCCGCATCGGTGATCCGATCTCGACACGCGAACAGAATGTTGCCGCCGCTCTGTCAGGCGTTGCCGCCGCGCATGGCGTATCGCGCACCGCCGCCGCCTATAGCTGGATCATGGCGCATCCGGCGCGCCCGATCCCCATCGTCGGCTCGCAAAACCCGGCGCGCATTGCAGAAGCTGCGGACGCCTTCAAAGTCCAATGGACCCGCGCTGACTGGTACAGCGTGCTGGTCGCCGCGAGAGGAGTGCCGCTGCCATGAACCCCGTCGAAGTCAGCTGGTTTTCCGCCCTGTGCGATGACGATTATGAATTTCTGGGTGTCCCTGACCCGATGCTCGCATCAAGCTGGGAGCATTGCCGCAATATCGTCCTCGCTGCGGAAAAAGGCGGGTTTGATAACATATTGCTGCCCTCGGGCTATGCGCTTGGCCTCGACACCACGGCATTTGCGAGCGCAATTGCCGCGCTCACCAGCCGCATCAAATTGCTGATGGCGGTGCGCATTGGCGAAAGCTGGCCGCCGCAACTCGCGCGGCAAATCGCGACGCTCGACCAGATTTCGGGTGGGCGGCTCAACATCAATATCATTTCGTCCGACCTGCCGGGCGACAAGATGGACAGCGAACCGCGTTACCGCCGCACTGTAGAGGCGATGCAGATATTGAAAATGCTCTTGAACGGCGAGCATCTGAACATCGACGGCGAACATTACAAAATCGATCTCGACCCGCCGCGCATGAAAACGGTCAGCGGCAAATGCCCGCCGCTTTACTTCGGTGGCCTTTCGCCTGCGGCGAAGGAAGCCGCCGCCGAAGGCTGCGACGTCTACCTGATGTGGCCCGAAACCGTGCAGGGCGCGAAGGAGCTGGTCGAGGATATGACCGCCCGCGCGGCGAAGTTCGGGCGTACGCTAAAATACGGCTTTCGCGCGCATGTCATCGTCCGCGAAACCGAGACCGAGGCGCGGGCCTATGCCGACCGGTTGTTATCGAAACTCGACGCGCAACAAGGCGAGGCTATTCGCAACAAGAGCCTCGACACGCAGACTTTTGGCGTCGCGCATCAAGCCGAGTTGCGGGAGCAGTCGGCGGCGAACGAAGGCTATCTGGAGAATAATCTCTGGACCGGCATCGGGCGGGCACGCTCGGGTTGTGGTGCGGCGATTGTTGGTGATCCCGATCAGGTGCTGGCGAAGATCAACGCGTATCGCGCGGTGGGGATCGAGGCGTTTATCCTGTCGGGTTATCCGCATATCAATGAGTGCGATATGTTCGCGCGCTATGTGTTGCCGAAGCTGGAGCATGGGGGTTTGGTAATTTGAAGCGCCGTGGACTGTCCCTTTAAGCAAGCGCCCGGCCTCGCGGGGACAGTCCACGGCGCTCCGCTTGGGACAGTCCCCTGTCGTCAGTCCGACAACCCAGCCATCCGCTCCGCCTGATCTTCGGCAATCAGCGCATCAACCAATTCCCCCAAACCGCCGCCCTCCAGTATCTCGGGCAGCTTGTGCAGCGTCAGGTTGATCCGGTGGTCGGTCACGCGGCCTTGCGGAAAGTTGTAGGTCCGTATCCGCTCCGAACGGTCGACCGAACCAACCATCGCCTTGCGCGCCTCGGCCTCGGCACCGGCAGCCTCTTCGCGCTCCTTTTCGTACATCCGCGCGCGCAGCACCTGCATCGCCTGTTCTTTATTCTTGTGCTGGCTTCGCCCATCCTGACAGGTCACCACAATCCCCGTCGGCAAGTGCGTGATGCGCACGGCAGAATCGGTCGTGTTCACATGCTGCCCGCCAGCGCCCGACGCACGGTAGACGTCTATTTTCAGATCGCGCGCGTCAATGTTGATATCGACTTCGGTCGGTTCGGGCAGCACCGCGACGGTCGCCGCGCTGGTGTGGATTCGGCCGCCGCTTTCGGTTACGGGCACGCGCTGCACGCGGTGGACGCCGCTTTCATATTTCAGCTTGGCGAACACGCCATTGCCCTTGATCGAGGCGACGACTTCCTTGAACCCGCCGACATCGGACGCGCTGATCGAAATCGGCTCGATCTTCCACCCTTGTCCTGCGGCATAGCGTTCGTACATGCGAAACAAGTCGCCCGCGAACAAAGCCGCCTCATCGCCGCCAGTGCCAGCACGGATTTCGAGCATCGCGGGTCGTTCGTCGGCGGCGTCTTTCGGCAACAGCGAGATGGCGAGGCTAGTCTCGGCGTCGGAAAGCTGATGCGTCACATCGTCCAGCTCCTCGACCGCCATATCGTG
>JANMPK010000342.1:0-8536 GCA_031369825.1 Sphingomonadales bacterium | reverse complement strand
GGAGCAAATAATGCCAAAGAAGCTAGATTATTCTGCAGTTTGGACCGACGCGATGGCGTTGCTTCGTGGCCATCTTTAAGCCGTTGTCACGGCAAACAGGAAAAATCCGGCAATCGCGACAACGGCTTCAAGATGGCCACGAAGCAACGCCATCGCGTCGGTCCAAACTGCAGAATAATCTAGCTTCTTTGGCATTATTTGCTCCCAATGGTCGGCAATCCCTAGGCACCAACAACAAAACTGGCAAGCGACGATGCCTGTGCTATGGCACCGCCATGTCGCCCGATTACGCCATTGACTGGGAAGTTTCAGATGGTCTGGTTGCCTATCCGGACGCAGTCGCGCGGATGGAAGCGTTGCAAACCGCTATCCGCGAAGATGGCGCGCGCGAGATGATCTGGCTGCTTGAACATCCGCCGCTCTACACCGGCGGCACCAGCGCAGACCCCTCCGAGTTACTGAGCGAACAATTCCCCGTTTACAACACCGGGCGCGGTGGTCGCTATACCTATCACGGCCCCGGCCAGCGCGTTGGTTATGTCATGTTCGACCTCGCCAAACGCGGCAAAGATGTGCGCTGCTATGTCCATGCACTCGAAGGATGGGTCATAAACGCGCTTGCCCGTTTTAATGTCCAGGCTCGCCGGGCCGAGGGTCGTATCGGCATCTGGTGCGACACACGTGATGGTCGGGAAGCAAAGATCGGCGCGATCGGCGTCCGCATCCGCCGCTGGGTGACGATGCACGGCTTTGCAGTCAACGTCGCACCTGATCTATCGCACTTTGGCGGCATAGTGCCCTGCGGCATTGCCGAATATCCAGTCACGAGCCTCGCTGATTTAGGTATCGACGCAACGCTCCAGGATTTCGATGAAGCGCTGGCCGCAACCCTGCCTGACTTCCTTGGCGCACTTGCCAAAGCGGGTGGACATACTAACATCGTGTCGAATTAGAAGAGGAATCCCATATGCGCCGTCTAGTCTTGTCAACAGCCATTGTCATGTCGCTCGCGCTGTTGTCCGCCTGTGGTGGCAACAAGGAGGACAATCAAATCACCGAAACACGAATGGATGATCTCGACAGCCTTGAGGGCACGATCAGCGATGACATGATTAACACCGACGAATCGACCGATGAAGCACCCGTCGAAGCAGCCCCGCCTACTGAGAGCGCAAAGGCGAAGGACGATAAGAAAGCGGACGATAAAACCAAAGAACCGGCGACAGACAAAACGGATGACAAAGCCAAAGCCGAATAATGCTGGGCCAATCGCTGACTCTGCCGTGCGGCGCGGTATTGCCGAACCGGATTGCCAAGGCTGCCATGACCGAGGGCTTGGCCGATCCATATGGTCGTCCAACACCTGAACTGGACAAGCTATACGGCATCTGGTCCGATGGCGGCGCAGGCCTTCACATTTCGGGCAATATCCAGATCGACGCCGACCATCTCGAACGCCCCGGCAATGTCATTATCGACCGTGAGCCTGACGAAGAAATGGCCGCCGCACTGAAACGCTGGACCGCGACCGCAACGCGTGGTGGCAACCATTTCTGGGCGCAGATCAGCCATGCCGGACGGCAAACGATGAAGGCGGTTAACCCACATCCCAAGGCCCCTTCGGCGGTCAAGCTTGGCCTTCCCGGTGGGCAATTCGGTATGCCAGTTGCGCTGACCGAAGAAGAGATTTTGGGCCTTATTGGCCGTTTCGGGCAGGCTGCACGGATATGCCAGGAAAATGGTTTTACCGGCGTGCAGATCCATGCGGCTCACGGCTATCTGATTTCGCAATTCCTTAGCCCCCGGTCTAACCGGCGTGATGACCGCTGGGGTGGAAGCCTTGAAAACCGTGCGCGTTTTTTGCTCTTTACCGTCAATACTGTGCGACAACTGCTTGGTCCTGAACTCCCCATAGCGGTCAAACTCAACAGCGCCGATTTCCAGCGCGGCGGCTTTGCCTTTGAAGACAGTTTGCAAGTTGCCCTATGGTTGCAGGACGCGGGCGTTGATCTGATCGAAATTTCAGGCGGCACTTATGAGCAACCAAAACTGCTCGGCATCGAAGGATTGGAAGCCGAAGAGCCACAAGCCGTGGCCGAAACCACGTTGGCCCGGGAAGCCTATTTTGTCGATTTCGCAAAAGCGATGAAGGACGAACTCGGTATTCCTTTAATGGTCACTGGCGGTTTCCGCAGCAAATCGGCGATGGAACAAGCGATCAGGTCGGGCGCTGCCGATGTCATCGGCCTTGCTAGACCATTATGCACGATGACCGATGGACCAAAACGTTTGCTTGGCGGCATGGCGATATTACCGAAAATGGAAACCCAACTGGCCCTTTTCCCCAATTGGCTTTCGTCGCTGCGCAAGATCAAAATGCTGCGCAGCATTGACGGTTTTGCGGTGCAGTACTGGTATTACGTGCAATTATATGCGCTTGGCCGCACCGGCCGCCCAAACCCGGATCAATCGGTTTTTGCATCGCTGCGTGAAGTCGAAAGCACGCACAAAAAATGGCTGAAAGAACGCTGCTCTCAATAAAATTTAGTCGCCTTCACCGGGATCTGCCGAAAAATATTTCTCGAACTTGCCTTCTTCGCCCTTATGCTCGTCGGCATCAGCAGGCGGTTCGCGGCTTGAAGTAATGTTCGGCCATTCCGCGCTATAGGTCGCGTTCAGTTCGAGCCACTGTTCCAAACCGTTTTCGGTGTCTGGCAAGATGGCCTCGGCAGGGCATTCGGGTTCGCACACGCCGCAGTCAATGCACTCGCTGGGGTTGATGACGAGCATATTGTCACCTTCGTAGAAACAATCCACCGGACATACTTCTACGCAGTCCATATATTTGCACTTAATGCAGGCGTCGGTAACCACATATGTCATGGGCGAGGCTCTCCTATTGCGCAGGCCAAAAAATGCGGCCCTCCCGTTCCCCTGCCTATTGTCAGTCAGGCAATTAAGTCAACGGCGGAATGAGGGACGTGAGAATATTTTTATTTGAGCAATTGATAGCAGGCCTGCGCCTCAGTTGGCGGACCACGCCGTATGGGCAGTGCTAATATCTTCACCGCGAGCACCTCATCGCCCTTCGGAAGCGTGATAACATCGCCCGATTGCACGGCAGAACTTCCCTTTTCAACGCGGTTGCCATTGACCCTGATGTGCCCCGTTTCTGCCCAACCCTGCGCCAATGTGCGGCTCTTGGCCAATCGCAAGTAGAACAGCAACTTATCGATGCGTAGGCTCGCTTCGGTCATTATGTCTAAAGCTTGAGGCCTTTAAGCGCCGCCAATTGCAGCGCCAGTGCCGACGGCGGCGATGCGGGTTTTGGCGCGGGTGGAGCCCTGTCGCTGTGGACTTTGGATTTGCCGTTACTTTTGGGCTTTTGACTATCAGGTCTCGCACGCTGTTGGCGCTGTTCCTGCGGGCGGGGTTTAGGCAGGCCAATCCAGCGCCAGTGGGTTAGGGTGACCGGTTGGACAGAAACGGTTTCCGGCGCGGCGGGTGCTTCTTCAAGGCCAATCTTGGCAGCAGGTTCAGTGTCGGTTGCAGGTTCGACCTCAGCTGCAACAACTTCAACCGGTTCCAGCGGGGCTTCCTCTACGCTCGGTTCGACAGCCACAGCTTTCTCAACCGGCGCATCGGCGGGCCGGAACCCGGCATCACGCATCAATGCTTTCAAGCCCGCATCACTAATCCCCAGCGAGGTTGCAAAAGCCATGTCCATGCCGAACAGATTGGCAGACCCGCGAGCTTCATGCGCTTTCTTGATAACGCGTTCGGCCAGGTCGATCCGCACATATTCGTCACCAATCCGGCGATACCCGGCGTTGCGCGCATCGGCGGGATGGGTAAATTTCCACTCTTTTAAATGCACAGCACTTTCAGGCGGCAGTTCGGGCATAGGCCGGTCATCGCGCGCCGCGAACAATGCCGCACGCCATTTCGCGGCTGCGGGCTTCAATGCTGCATGGTGGTAGATATCGAGTGCACCAAACACGATGCCGCCCTTACGCGCGGCACCGCGTGCTTCTTTAGGAAGTGCCGCAATAGCCTCGGCCAGATATTGCCGACCGGCAATGCCGCCAGCATCGGCCAGTTGCACAGCCAGCGCGCGGACATTGCCCTCGACCCCTGCTTCTTGCGCCAACGCCTGCAACCCGACAATGCCACCCATTGCTTTGGCAAGTTGCGCATCAATCCACATTTGTGCACGGGTCGTCACTTCGCGTAGCGCGTCGCCTTCCAAACCGGCCACAGCTTTAGCGGGCGCGAAAACCGGCTGCATGAATGTGCGGCCCTTGCTCAGGCCGCCAAGCAATTCGCCCTGCCAGAATATCGCAGCTTTGCCTTCACTATTCGGCCCCAGCGCAAATTCGCTATCGTCTGCCATGCTCACGTCCCTTGCCTTTTGTCTCAGATGCGCCGCCAGATGCCTCTGTGCTGCCGCCAACAATAATTTACGGTCACCCGCTTTTGCATTCGGGTCAACCCGAAACGCGAATCCGTTTAGCCGACCAATATCCTCGCCGTCGACCAAAACACGGTTATCATCGCCAATCTCGACCGGAAATAGCCCTGTATCACTGGCACCTTTGCGCAACAGCATCGACGTCCGCTTATCGACAAAGCGCTGGCGCAAAGCGTCGTGCAGGGCATCGGACAGCTTCTCTTCCAACGCGCGTGCACGCTCAGCCATGACATGGGGTTCGGCGAGCCAATCGGCACGATGCGATATATAAGTCCATGTCCTGACCGCCGCGATCCGCTGCGATAATGTGGCAATATCACCTTGAATATTGTCCAGCCGCGCCAATTCAGCGGCAACATATTGGAATGGCAGAAACCCGTCGCCTTGCACCAGGTTAGGCCATAGAGAAGCTACAAACCGTGCGTGATGCTCCTCGCCCATTTGCCGGAAATCAGGTAGGCTGGCGGCATCCCACAGTCTCGCCACACCGCGTGGACCACGGACGAGGCCAGTCACGTCGGGATTCTCAGCGAGCCGCTTTAGAACCGCAAGATCAACCGCCTTGGGTGCTGCAACCAAACCTTTTTCGGTCGGCTTGACCTCCAGATCGGCGATCAGCGTTTCGATGGAGTCAAACCGTGGTTCCGAATTGCGCCAATAGAGCCAGTCGAGCTTGGGGAAATCGTGATTTTCAATCGCGGCGATTTCTTCAGGGGTGAATTCATAGCCCTCGCCCGCCAATGTGCCGAACGCGCCGTCACGCTGGTGCCGCCCTGCGCGTCCCGCGATCTGAGCCATTTCGGCGACCATCAGCCGCCTGCGCCGCGACCCATCGAACTTGGCAAGGCTGGCGAAGGCGACATGCGCGACATCGAGATTAAGACCCATGCCGATGGCATCGGTCGCCACGAGATAATCGACCTCGCCAGATTGGAACATGGCGACCTGCGCGTTGCGGGTGCGCGGCGAGAGCGCACCCATCACCACCGCCGCACCGCCGCGCAACCGGCGCAACGTTTCGGCGACTGCGTAGACCTGCTCGATGGAGAAAGCGACGATGGCGGCGCGTTTGGGCAGACGCGATAGCTTCTTGGCACCGCCATAGCTGAGAGTCGAAAAACGTGGGCGCGATATAATTTCGGCATCGGGCAGCAGGCTGCGGATCATCGGGCGCAGGCTTTCGGAACCAAGGATCATGGTCTCCTCACGCCCGCGCGCGTGCAGCATCCGGTCGGTGAAGATATGCCCGCGTTCCGGGTCAGCACCTAATTGGGCCTCATCAATGGCGACAAAGGCAAACTCCCTATCAATGGGCATTGATTCCACGGTGCAGCAATACCAGCGGGCGTTCGGCGGTTCGATCCGCTCCTCTCCAGTGATCAACGCGACTTGGGAAGCGCCCTTAATGGCCACCACCCGGTCATAAATCTCACGCGCCAACAACCGCAGTGGAAAGCCCATCATGCCACTGGAATAGCCACACATCCGTTCGACCGCGAGATGGGTTTTGCCGGTATTGGTCGGTCCGAGAATGGCCGTTAACGAGGCGTGATTTTTCTGCAAAAATCAGGAATTCCTAAAAAGTCCGTTCGCATCAAGCGGTGTCGAGACACCTTGAAGTTGCGCGACGCCGATGCGCATCTCGACTGCGCTTGATGCGAACGGATTGGGGAGGTTTTGTTGCTAAACGACTTCTGCCATCAGTTCTTTAAGAGTCTTGGACGTGTCCTCCAGCAATTCTGGAGCCAACGCCAATCCGCCTACCACAAGCGCTTTACCCTGCACATAATCCTTGACCATATTGACGCAATCGAGCGCAATCACTTTACCCGCTTTCAGATAAATCACCGAAAAACTGCGCGTCGCCGGGTCACCGCGCAGCACCGTTGCGTCATATTCAACCGACAGCCCCACCGTCTGCAAACGCAGATCATATTGGTTCGACCAGAACCACGGCACCGCATGATATACGGTCAGTCCGCCGACGATGCTCTTTGCCACTGCATTGGCCATATCATTGGCATTCTGCACCGATTCCACCCGCATCACCGCGCCGCCGGCGAAATCATTGGCATGCGCGGCGCAATCGCCAATGGCGAAGATATCAGGCAGTGAGGTGCGGCAATATTCGTCGACATCGACCCCGCCGCCGCCCGCAGCCCCGGCGTGAAGCAATGGCACAACCGCCGGAATGATGCCGATACCGACAATCACCATCTGTGCCGGAATGACGCTGTCGTCGGCCAGCTTCACGCCGCTAACATGGTCGTTGCCTTCAATGGCGGTCACCTCAACGCCCAGCCTTACATCAACACCATGCGCCCGGTGCTCAGCCTCATAAAAGCGCGACAATGGCTCACCAGCAACGCGTGCCAAAACGCGGTCCATTGCTTCAAGCACGGTGACCTTCTTACCCATTTTGGCCAGCACAGCGGCGGCCTCAAGCCCGATATAGCCGCCGCCGATGATCACCACATCGGCAACGCCGTCCAAACCGTCCAGCATCGCATCAACATCGGCTTTGGCCCGGACCACATGCACACCTTCGAGATTGGCTCCATCGCATTGCAGCCAACGCGGGCTACCCCCTGTGGCCCAAATCATCTGGCCATAGCTGATAACCTCACCGTCCGCAGTAGTGACCGAATAAGCCGCAGCATCGACCGTCTCAACCCGCTTGCCGAGCAGCATATCAACCTGCCGCTCGGCCCAGAAAGCAGGCGGGCGGATCATGATGCGTTCAAAGGCTTTCTGACCCGCGAAATAATCCTTCGACAGCGGCGGACGCTCGTAAGGATATTCGGGTTCGGCATTGATGATGGCGATGCTGCCCTCAAACTTAGCCTGTCGCAGCGCAATCGCCGCCTGCGCCCCGCCATGCCCGCCGCCAACAATAAGGACGTCATATTGCAGCATCGCCTAATCCTTGTGTGCAGGTTCGAGATAGCGACCGTCGACATAGACCAACGGATCGACAATTTCAGCCGTATGCGCGCTGCGGACCTCGCCGATGAATACACTGTGCGTGCCGTGATCGACACGGTTGACGACGCGGCAAATGAAGCTTGCCTGCCCGTCGGCCAGCCACGGCGTACCACAGTCATCCTGCCAGTCGCCCTCTCTAAAACGGTCCTCACCGCGCAGCGCACCACCGCAATTGCGCGATATCTGCTCCTGACCGGAGTGCAGCATATTAATGGCGAAATCAGCACCGGCCGCCAGAGGAATGTGCATCGTTGCCGCCTGGTTGACACACACCAGCATCGTCGGCGGGTCAAGACTGACCTCGCTACACGCGGTCGCCGACATCGCGTAACGCACATCTTCATGCCGTGCGCTCACCACCATTACGGCTTTGGCAAAACGGCGTAGGCCAAGGCGCATTTGGTCGGTGACGGCGGTTTGATCCATTGCTTGACCTCATATCGGGGATTACCAGAAGCGCGATAGGCAAAAGCGTTTGGCATGACTAGTCCAATAGCACTTGCCGGTATTGCGACGGGTTAAATTAGCTGGCAGAGAAGCACATATGAGCACCCTTCCCCAACTCGATTTCGCGCTTGGCGAAAATGCGGAAATGATCCGCGACACGACCATGCGTTTTGCCAGCAACAAGATCGCGCCACTCGCAGCCAGAATCGACGCCGACGACTGGTTCCCGCGTGACGAGTTGTGGACCGCAATGGGCGAGTTGGGCCTGCACGGCATCACGGTGGACGAAGAAGATGGTGGGCTTGGCCTTGGCTATCTGGAGCACGTCATTGCGGTCGAAGAGGTCAGCCGCGCCTCGGCGTCTATCGGCCTGAGTTACGGCGCGCACAGCAATCTGTGCGTCAATCAGGTCCGCCGTTGGGGCAACGCTGAACAGAAAGCGAAATATCTGCCCAAGCTGATCTCAGGTGAACATGTCGGCAGCCTTGCGATGTCCGAAGCAGGGGCAGGCAGCGACGTCGTCTCGATGAAGCTGCGTGCAGACACCGTTCAGGGCGGCTATGTGCTCAATGGCACCAAATTCTGGATTACCAATGCGACCTATGCCGACACTTTGGTCGTCTACGCCAAAAC
>JANMPK010000025.1:0-8196 GCA_031369825.1 Sphingomonadales bacterium | reverse complement strand
CGCGGATTGAAACGACATTTTCGGAAAGCAGCTGGCGCGATTATGAAAAGGTCTATGCGCGCAGCTGGAAACCGCATGAGGGCAGTCCCGACTTCCTGCGTCTGATTGCCGAGCAGGAATCAGAGGCCGGGGCCTTGCGTCTTGGGCTCGCGTATATCGACGGCCAGCCGGTCGCGGCGCAATATTGGACGGTGGAGAACGGCGCTGCTTTGATCCACAAGCTCGCGCATGACGATCGGCATTTGTCATCGTCGCCCGGCACATTGCTGTCCGCTGCCCTGTTCCAGCACGTCATTGATATCGACAAGGTCGACGAAATCGACTTCGGCACCGGCAGCGACGGGTATAAGCGCGAATGGATGGAAGACATGCGCCCGCGTTACCGGCTGGATATGTTCTGGCCGAACCATGTCGCCAATTGGCCCTTGATTGCACGCGCCCATTTGCGGCAAATGCGCCGCAAGGCCGCGTGAAACCGAAACCCTTTCTCCGTTCGTGTCGAGCGCAGTCGAGACACCGATCAGTCGAGCACGGCCTCATGGCATCTCGAATCCTGAGCTTGTCGAAGGGCTCGATGCGAACGGATATTTTATGAAAGCAACCCATGTCCGATAAAGTTGAATCCATCATCCGCGTAATCCTGTCCGATATGCTAGGGCTATCGCCGCGTCAGGTTGCCGCAATGGACTCCGATACCGAATTGTTCGGCGCGATTCCCGAACTCGATTCAATGGCGGTCGCGGGCTTGCTGACCGAAATGGAAGACCGTCTGGACATCATGATCGACGACGATGATGTTGACAGCGAACTGTTTGCGACATTCGGCAATCTGGTAGCCTTTGCCAAGGCCAAGGCTAAAGTGTGAACCGCTCGTTTCGCGCCTTTACCTACAATTTTGACGGGCGCGACGAATATTGCCCTGGCATCGACCCGGGCGCTTCAAAGGCGCTGCGCCGGATATTGCTGGTGGCGCCCTTGTTCGATGAAATGAACCGTACGCGGCGGGTGCTCGCCAGCACTATGCGCGTGCTCGCTGAAAAGGGTATCGCCAGTTTCCTGCCCGACCTGCCCGGGACCAATGAAAGCAGTGCCGATCTGGTCGATCAGGATATCAGCCGCTGGCAAGACGCGGTTGCAGCAGCGGCGGAACAGCACTGCGTCACGCATATCGCGTCGATCCGCGGTGGTGCGCTGGTTGATCTGGCATCGCCCTATTTGCCGCATTGGCGATTGGCGCCGGTCAAGGGCGGGATATTGCTGAAGACAATGTTGCGCACACGGGTAGCGGGAGACCGCGAGGCCGGGGTTATCACTAGCGCCGACAATCTGGTTATCGAAGCAGCGCAAAAGCCGGTTTTACTTGGTGGCAACTGGTTGAATCCGCTGATGGTTTCTCAGCTCAATGAAGCAGTGCCAGTGGAAGTAGATGCACTCCGCACGGTGTCGTTGGGTGCAGAGGACGGGGCAATTAAGGGGTCGGCATTATGGCTGCGTGCCGAACCACAGGATGACCCGCAATTGGCACAGGCAATGGCCGATGATCTTGATCGCTGGAGCGCATCATGCGGCGGATGATATCTTTTGATTGTGGCGGCGATCAGCTAGTGGGTTCGCTTGACGTGGCTGACCGTGGCACTGGACTAATGATCGTCAGTGGCGGCAATGAAATCAGAAGCGGCGCGCATGCCAGCCAGGCCTCAATCGCACAGCATTTTGCCGCGCTAGGCCATCCGGTATTTCGCTATGACCGGCGCGGCATTGGGGAGAGTGAAGGCGTCAATAACGGCTTTGAGACAAGCGCCGACGACATTACCGCCGCTGTCACCGCCTTCCGCGCTCAAGCGCCCAGTATTAAGAAGTTGGTGGCGTTCGGCAATTGCGATGCAGCGACAGCGCTTGCGTTTTTTCACGCAGGCATCGCTATTGATGCACTGATCCTCGCCAATCCCTGGGTGATCGAAGCCGCGCAGAATGACGAAGCGGCAACGCCGCCAACAGCGGCAGCGATCCGTGCGCGTTACCTCGCGCGGCTAAAAAATCCCCGCAGCTTGATTGATTTACTCACCGGCAAAATCGACTTTAAAAAGCTTGCAGGCGGTTTGGCCAAAGTGGCTCAGAAGGAAGCGCCGTCTGGCCTAGCGGCTCGACTGGCGCAGGCATTGGCAGCAACCACCTTGCCAGTCCATATCCTGATTGCCGACCGCGACACCACCGCACTTTCATTCATGGGCGCGTATAAAGACCGGTTGTTCGACCCTGTTCGTAACAGGGTAAATGTGCACATATCAACGGTGAACAGCGCATCGCACAGCTTTGCCGACACCACGTCGCGCGACTGGCTCATCGCAAATATTCACAAGGTTCTAGACCAGATATAGAGAAGTGAGCCTAGGCCCAGCATCGCGCCGAATGCCACGGCTTTTATGTCATTGCGGGTAATAAATTTTGCGCCAAGCGCCCACAACAAGCCAATGCCGCTGGCCAAAAACAAGACCAAAGGCAGCGCTTGCCAGCCTAGCCAGATGCCAAGCGCGGCGAGCAGCTTGGGGTCGCCTGCCCCCATTCCTTCGCGTTTGCGCACCACGAAATATATCCGGCGGATTGCTTCGAATGCGCCATAAGCACCGACGCATGCAAAAAGCCGGTCGAGTAGCGCAATGTCTGGCGTCAAAAGTGGCCCGAGCAATATGCCGCCAACGGCCAACGTCAACACCAGCCGGTCGGGCAACCACAAATGGCGGATGTCGAGAATAATCAGCGGCAATAACAGCCAGCCAAATATCGCCGCCGCCAAAGCCTGACCAGGCGGGAAAAGAAAGGCAGCAACGATACCGATTACCAACGCGGCGAGTTCGATTATGATAGCATCGCCACCGATCTGCGCGCGGCAATGGCGACATTTTCCTTTCAAAAGTACATAGGAAAACAATGGGATCAAATCATAAGCAGCGATAGCTTTGCCACAATCGTCGCACCGCGAGCGGCCGTTTGTGATGCTTTCACCTGCCGGCCAGCGGGTGTACAAGGCGGCAACGAAACTGCCCCAGATTGCCCCCAATATCGCCAATGCTGTCGCTAAAAACCAGAAAGGCAATAACGCTATCATTATATTCAGATTGTCGGCTAACCCGCTCAGAGCCGCCCTTTGCGGACCATGCGCAAACCCCCTGAAACCGGGCGGAAACCAGCGGCGCCAAGCACTACTGCCTGCTCGACACGGTCGCCCTCAAGGAAAATCGTCGCGGTATAGCTACCATCGGCTTTCACGCGGATATCGACATGCTCCATCGCGGATTGGCTGAGCAACGGCACCAGCAATTCGCCGCGATCACAACGTGGCTTGCCGAGCAGGCCGTTGGCAACATCAATCCCCGCGATACCGCCCGCCAGCGTCAGCCGGATATTACCGCTAGCCTCTGCACATCTTCCCGCACTGAAGCGAACGGAGAAATCTTGCAGCTCGACATTCTCGGCGGGCAACGGCGCAAAGAACTGCCCGACCGGAAAGCTTGCCTTGATATTATCGACCGAAAAACCGCCGGGACGCCGGGTGATTGATCCATTAATACCGGGCGAAAAAGGCGCATCACCACGTGACAGCGCAATCTGTATGCGACCAAGAAATAACGGCCAGAACTTCAAACGCGCATTGACGTCGCCGACCGGCAACCGGCCAACGCGCAGGTCGCGGATTGATCCGTCCCAGATGATGCCATCCACTTTGCGCGCGACCACGCCGTTTCCGCCAACGGCTACGCGGAGCGGCATGAAAACCAAAAGCGCTGCCAAAAGCAGCACCGCGGCGGCGAGGATAAACGAACGGCGGCACGTCATTTTGATACCTGCCGCAGCTGTGCATCGACGGTCACGCTGCCACCGGGACCACCGCGCAACGTGATGTTGCGCGCTTCGATGCCTTGCGTTTCCAGTTCGGCCAACCACGCGAACAATGCGGACGCCCGCGCCTGATCCATGCGGAATGTCATTTGGCCGGGGGCAGTGTTTGCCGATTTGATCAGATCAAACCCCTTCTCCGCCGCGGTCTGGGTGACGATCAGGTCAATCGCAGCACCGCTAACCGGCGAGCCTGCGGCTTTTTGTTGCGCAGCATTGGCGACTGTTGCTTCGATCCGGCCCCGCCGTTCGACCGCTGCGTCATGCGCAACCTCTGCCGCATCAATCGCTGCTAGCGACGGCAGGATGATGCCGAAAATGAGCAACACCAAAGCCATCAATGCACCGGCAATACCGACCAGATATTGCTCGCGTTTGCTTAGGGCGTCGAACCAAGCGCGGATGCTGACGATCATGGCATCCTCACCGTCAGGTCAACCAATGTCGCCCCGCTCGTGTCTTGGCGCGGGGTGGCGGTGATCCGGAAACCGTCACGTTGTACCGCGAGCAATGCTTTGTTGATGCTACCCGCATCGGGGGCAGCCAGCACCACCGACAACAGGCCATCCTCAGCGTAACGAAGCTCTCGCACTGAAACATTAGGCGCAGCTTTAACAGAGCGCCACAACCCGGCAGAAAGCGGCGCAAATCGGCCGGTAGCCAAGCCTTTTTGCTGCAACGTTCGGTCCAACTGCGCTTCGGCTTGGGCAATGTCGGTAATCGCCGGATCGATTTTCTGCGCCGCAGCCAGCGCCCGGTCGTCTTCGACACCCGTTGCCAGACTATATTTGGCCCATGTCACAATAGCCAGCAAGACGGTCGCCAGAACCAACCCACCAATCAGGCGGATAATCCATTTGCTTTGCTGCGGCGTTGCAAAGACGCGCTGCTCGCGTTTGGCGAACACCCCGTCTCGCAGGTTAAGCGCAGGATATTGCGCGGCGGCGGCGATCATGGATTTAACGGTGGCGTCGTCGATTTCTTTGACTGCGGCATCGCCAACCAACAATGTACGCAAAGCGGGTTCATCGGGAACGGCAAGCGCCGCGCCGCGCAGCACCGGTGCACCGTCGACCACTGCACGGACAAAACCCTCGGCAGGCGCGTCAATCATCAATCCAGCGGGAATGACGATGTCGGGATTAAGGCCGTACTCCGCCAGCCGCGACAGACCATATTCCATAAGAACGGGTGCAATGGTTGCGGTCAAAACAATGTCGCCGTTGATATGGCGGGCGACCGCATGGACACCGCCAATCGAGTGCTCATACGCCCTTAATTTTGCCACGCCCTCCGCCTGACGCGGCTCCAGATCGGGAAATGACGACCAGATACAGCGCGCCTGTGCAGGCGCGACTATCGCCATCACTACAGCGTCGGCCATGTCGGCACCGCCAAGAACATCGTCGATACCAGAGAGCGCGCCCGACGCTATGACAACGCCCGCACGGACATGCCAGACGCCCGGGTTGTCGGCATCTAAGGCAGGCAGACCAACGATCAACGCGTGCGCCACCGTCATCCGGCTTCGCCCCAGCTGCGCCACAACACGCGCGCAGGGGCCGGATCACCCACGACCAGCGCTTCGCCTTGTAGCGCAAGATCGCCCAACGTCACCGTCGTCTCCAACATGAACCATTTACTCGTCAGCTTGACCTGCCCTTGCACCGCCGCCGACGGCTCTAATGCCGCCAGTTCGGGCGCCCCCCAGAATCGGATGAGGCTGCCATAGCCACTCGTTGGCCGCTTGGCGAGATAGCTCCGTGCGGCCAGCGGCGTATAGCGCCCAATCGGGAAGAGCATCACCAGCAAAGGCGCTTGTTCGGGCAACAAAGTGTTGACGTTGATCGGTGACAATTCGGCAATCGGCAACGCGCATATCCAGCCGCGCAGCCGCGCATAGATGGCAGGTGTTACGCTCTTTACCGCGCGCAGTTCGCTCGGGTGGACGAACATCTGGTTCGCCGCCAGATAGGGGGTTGCTGCGCCGCGATAACTGTCGTCCTCCGCGCCCGCCGGTAAAGGCTGAGTATCGGAATCGGCCCAGTCAGCGGCGGCAGCGGCAACCGGACGTGCCTGATTTTCAGCAATACCGAGCGTCATCATCAAAACGACAAATTGTTCTTGGCCGATGGCACTCGCCTGAACCTTGCCATTAATTTCGGTAACCAGGCTGTTGAGATTAAAGCAATTACCTGCATCGCGCACCTTGGCACTGGCCGTGCCGACCGGTATCGGCAACCGTTGTGGTTGCCCCAGCCAGCCACCCTCTAGCGTGGTTTGCGCGGCATCGCGGGCCAGTAAATCTTCCAGCCGTGCGGTGGCAAGACTCTCTGTGGCATAAGTATAGCTGCGCGCCTGTGCCAGCGCCGCGCCATTGGTCGAAAGCTTGGTAGAAAGCGACAGCCGGTCGAGCGTAGTCGCAGCGATCACCGCCAGCACCGCGACCAGTAACAAGATGGACAATAAAGCTGCACCACGCTCTTTTTCGGCGATCTGCATATCAGGCCGCCGGTTCTACAGGCGCTGGCCTGACCTGCGGGCCAACCAGAAACAGCATGCGCTGTTCCGGGCCTTGCTTGACCCGCAACAGCATCTCGACAGCGCGTGGCATCGCGGTTGCATCGGTCGCGGTCCAATCGCTACGCCACTCGCCGCGATTGTCGCGGTAACGCATCTGGATGTCGGTGACGTCCTCCAGCATGATCGCCGCTTCTGTGGGCGCGCTACCGTCGAGCATCGGCCATGTTACGCGTTTCAGCGCGCCGCCGTCAAAGCTATAGCTAATCCGTTGCAGCGACGCCCGCGGGCTATCATCAAGGTTCGACCATCCGGCCCGGACAAAGCCAAACAACGCACCTGTCATAGTATCGCCGCCTTGGGTGAAGGCAGGCACGGGTTGACCGCCTTGGTCGCGCAATACACGCGGCACTGCTTGGGCCAGATCACCCTCCAACGCATTGGCCAGCCGATTGGTCCGCGCCAACCCCTCAAGCCGCGCCTTGACCGCCAACTGGGTATCGCTGCCCGAACGCAGCAACGTCACGCCAGCAACCGACATCAATGCAAAAATCGCCAGCGCGACGAGCAGCTCGATCAGGGTAAAGCCAGCCTCTGATCCGCGCTCAGCCATCATTGTTCAACCGGTCGTGCAATGGTCAGCGCCGCATTGCGCCGCGCCGCCAATCCTGTGCCGGTGACTTTGATGTCAATCCGCAATAGTCTGGCATCATCGGTCTTTTGGGTTTTTGTCGTCCATTGCCAGTTCTGCCCGCCGTTCATTTCTTCACCCTGCGCGTCGCCAAGAACGGGGGGTGCTGGGTCGGAGAGTTTTTCGACAGCGATATTGCGCGCAACTTGCCAAGCCATGCTGCTATCACCTAGATTGGCAGTAGAGCGCACCGAATAGCCCTGCAACCGGACCATCGCCAATGCGGCAAGGCTGAAGATCGCCAGTGCCACCATGATTTCGAGCAAGGTAAAGCCATTACGGGGGGGCAATGGCTTAGCGCGAGACACGCACGTCACCTGTTGCTGACAGATTGACTTTGGCACTTGCTGTTCCCCGCCGGACGCCAATTTCCAACGCGCTGGAAGGCAAGCCGGTGCTGTCAAACACGACGCGAAGTTGCTGGCCATTGGCCAATTGCACCGACGTACCGCGCTGCCAATTGGTGCTGGCGAACGGGGCCTCGGTTAGTGGTTTCCAGACGGCATCGCTGCGCGCATCAAAGCCATAGCCCGAAGGCCGCACCCAGATTGCCATACCGCGCGACTGCAGAATCGCATGGTCGCGCAGTGCGGCAATCCGCGCCGCCAGTTGTTCGGCCTCATCCCGCACACCGCGGTCAGGCGAACGTGCAGTCATCACGACCGCCGCACTGGCCAAACCGACGATGAAAATAACCACCATCAGCTCGACGAGCGTGAAGCCGCGTTCGCTATCCTTTATTTTTATGGGCAAAAGCGGCTTACTCGCCGTAAATATCCGCATTGTCATTCTCGCCGCCGGGTGCGCCGTCGGCACCAAGCGAATATATATCAAACGCGCCATTGCGGCCCGGATTGCTATACTGATACGGCCGGTTCCACGGATCATTGGGCAGTTTCTTGATATAGCCCTCGGTGCGCGTGCCGCCAGTTGTCGTCGGCGTGACCAAAGCCTGCAAGCCTGACCCCGCAGCGGGATAGGTCAGATTATCGAGCCGGTACGTCTCCAGCGCTTGCCCCAATACCGCGATATCAGCTTTGGCCTTTTGCACCATCGCTTTGTCTTGGCTCGGCAACACGTTGATCGCCACC
>JANMPK010000479.1:0-4381 GCA_031369825.1 Sphingomonadales bacterium | reverse complement strand
CTGGCCGCTGTCATGCTCTGGCGGTTCCGCTTTCCTTTGAAAGGCTTGGTTGAGGGGACGATGGCGCTGCCGATCATTGTTCCGGAGATTTGCCTTGGGGTGGCATTCCTGATTTTCTTCGCCAAAATAGATTGGCCGAGCGGAATGATCTGGCCGCTCAATCTGTCGGCGATTACCATTGCGCATATCACTTTTTGCTTCCCGTTCGTGGCGCTTGTCGTGCGGTCTCGGCTGGCCGGATTCAACAAGGAGGAAGAGGAAGCAGCGCGCGATTTGGGGGCGACCGAGTGGCAGGTGTTCCGCGATGTCCTGCTGCCGCACATGAAGCCAAGCCTTGTCGCCGGTGCGCTTCTGGCGTTCACGCTCAGTCTTGATGACTTTGTGATTACCTTCTTCACCAGCGGGCCGGACACCATCACATTTCCGGTCAAAGTCTATTCGATGGTGCGTTTTTCGGTCACGCCGGAAGTCAACGCCGCGTCGACTTTGCTGATAATATTGACCGTTGCCCTGACCGCCGTTGCGTTGAAGCTGCAAGGCGTGAAGGGCATTGCGGCAGCGCATTAGGGACCGGAAAGATAACATGAGCGAAACCAAATCCCCGATCATCCAGATCCGCAACGTCTCCAAACGCTTTGGCAAGGTGACGGCGGTCGATAATGTCAGCCTCGATATTCTTTCCGGCGAGTTTTTCGTCCTGCTCGGCCCGTCAGGGTGCGGCAAGACGACATTGCTGCGGATGATTGCCGGGTTTGAGCTGCCGACCGAGGGGCAAATCCTGATTGACGGGCAGGATATGGCTAACGTTCCGCCAAACAAACGCCCGGTCAACATGGTTTTCCAAAGCTATGCCGTGTTCCCGCATATGAGCGTGACCGACAATGTCGGCTATGGCTTGCGGATATCGGGGGTCAGCAAAACGGAGATCAAGGACCGCGTCGAGGAATCGCTTGAGCTGGTGAAGCTCGGCGGCTTTGGCGACCGGATGCCGGATCAGATGTCTGGCGGGCAAAGGCAACGTGTGGCACTGGCGCGGTCGTTGGTGATGCGGCCCAAGGTGCTTTTGCTCGACGAACCTTTATCCGCCCTAGACGCCAAATTGCGTGCGCAGATGCAGTTCGAGCTGACCGCGTTGCAGGAAAAGGTCGGAATCACCTTTGTCACCGTCACGCATGACCAGGACGAGGCGCTGTCGATGGCGTGCCGAATTGCGGTCATCAACAAGGGTGAGGTCGCGCAACTCGCTGCACCATCGGACCTATACGAATATCCCGCCAACCGTTTCGTCGCGGACTTTGTCGGCGCGGTGAACACATTTGAGGGCAAGCTAACGCTCGACGAACCCGACCGCGCCGCCGTCGATTGTCCGGGCGTCGGCAAGATCTACCTGAACCACGGCGTCACCGGCGCGCATGGCAGCGACGTATGGGTCGCGGTGCGGCCGGAGAAAATCACGCTGCATGTGCCCGGGTCGGGCAAGGCAGTGCAGGGTGCCGCAAAAGACTCACCAGAGGGCCACAATTTCGCGCGCGGTACGATCAAAGGCATGAGCTATCTGGGCGATTGCACCTTGTTCGAAATCGAACTGGAAGGCGGCGCGATGATGCGTGTGCGGCGACCAAACTTGTCGCGGACCGACCAGGAGGACTTCACCTGGGCAGACAAGGTTTCGATGCACTGGGATAGCGCAAGCCCGGTGGTGCTGCTGGCGTAAGGCTCAGCGCCGTTCAGTCAGCCGTCGCCGCAACTCGCACATCCAGCAAATCGACGCGGATGTTGATTTGTGGTTCACCTTCTACGGCTTCTGCGCTTTTTGGCAGGCAGAAGGTGTAAGCCGCACCCACTTGCATCAACTTCAGCGCCTCGCCAAAAACCGGAGTTGCTTGCCCCAGCAGGATTTTCTCCCATTCGCGCTTTTCTCCGACGATTCCTGTTTTGACATCGAAAGTTGTGAAATCGACGAGGGTCATGTCGTCGTCGGTTGGGGTTTTGCCTGTGCCTTGCTTGATCGCCTTATAACCGAGGCCCGATGCTGTGGTCTTGTCGCAGGTGCGCTCGGCCAAAGGCAATACCGGCTTGGGCGGCGGGTTGGTGAAGGACAGGAGTTCGACCTCGAACACCAGATCAGCATTGCCAGGGATCGGGCCGGTGCCGGCTTCGCCGTAGCCCAGCTTTGATGGGATGCAGAGCCGGTATTTGGCGCCGGGCTGCATCATTTTCAGGCCTTGCGAGAAACCGGGGATGACGCCGCCGACCGCGAACTGTGCGCCGTCGCCTGCGTCAAACTGGCTGCCGTCTGATTTCAGGAAGCCTTTGTAATTCACTTTGACTTTGGCATCGGCCCCCGGTTTTTCGCCTGTGCCGGGCTTGATGACGGTGTAAGTCAGGCCTTCGGGTGTGGCGGTTTTGCAGGTCAGGACCGGCGCTTTGGCTTTTTCCGTTTTGGGCGTTGCCGCGAAGGACGGCGTGGCACTGATCAGTAGAGCAGGGGTAATGAGTGCGGCGGTTGCTGCGCGCTTTAAGGTAGTTATGGTCATGAAAACTCGCGGTAAAGAATGGTTGAGATTTGTCTAGCCTATCGCCCGCAACTTCGGTTCTGCTTCATCGAGCGACTTGCGGATAATCCCGACCATATCGTCGATCTGCTCCAGCGAAATTATCAGCGGCGGGCACATGACGATGCTGTCGCGGATGCCGCGGACCATCAGGCCGTTGCGGATGCAGATATCGCGCGCCATCGGGCCAGCGGTGCCTTCTTTGCCACCGAAGCGCGTGCCGGTGGCTTTATCGGCGACGATCTCGACCGCGCCGAGCAGACCGATGGAGCGCGCTTCGCCGACCAAAGGATGGTCGGCTAGTGTCGCCAACGCTTTCGCCAAATAAGGGCCGGTTTCGCTGCGGGTGCGCTCGACAAGGCCTTCGCGTTCCATGATTTCGATGTTCCGCAAGGCCACAGCGGAGGCCACCGGATGCCCCGAATAGGTATAGCCGTGGACAAAATCACCGCCGGTTTTCAGCGTCGTAACGATGTCGGCGGATACAGCCACGGCCGAGATGGGCAGATATCCCGAGGACAGTCCTTTGGCCATAGCGATCATGTCGGGCTGGAAACCGTAGGTCTGATGCCCGAACCACTGGCCCGTTCGGCCAAAGCCGCAGATGACTTCGTCGGCGACCAGCAGAATGCCATATTTGCGGCAGATTGCCTCGACCTGTGGCCAGTAATTATCGGGCGGGATGATAACGCCGCCCGCACCCTGCACAGGCTCGCCGATGAAGGCCGCGACATTTTCCGGGCCGACTTCGATGATTTTGTCTTCGATGGCTTGCGCGCAGGCGGTGCCGAAGTCTTCGGGGCTCATGTCGCGGCCTTCATTATACCAATAAGGTTGGCGGACATGTTCGATACCGTGCACTGGCAATTCGCCGGGGGCAGGGAAACCCTGACCGTGCATCGCTTTCATCCCGCCCAGCGAAACACCGGCGACGGTCGATCCGTGATAAGCGTTGTGGCGGCTGATGAAAATCGTGCGTTTATGCTCGCCCTTCACCTGCCAATAATGGCGGACCATGCGCAGCACGGTGTCGTTGGCTTCGGAGCCCGAGCTATTGAAAAACACATGCGGCAGCTTGCCACCCGTAAGGCTCGCAACCTTATCGGCGAGCATGACGGCGGGCGGGTTCGCGGTTTTGAAAAAGCTGTTATAATAAGGCAGCTCACGCATTTGTTCGGCCGCCACATCGGCGAGTTCATCGCGGCCATAGCCAACGGTGACACACCATAAACCGGCCATGCCGTCCAATATGCGGTTGCCGTCGCCGTCATGGATATAACAACCATCGGCATGGGTGATGATGCGGCTGCCGCCCAAATTCTCGATTTCCTGCCAGTCGGCTTGAGCGGGCAAATGGTGGGCGATGTCGAGGCGGCGGAGTTCGGCGATGTCGTAATTGCGGGGCATATCTGATTCCTTTGATTGGTTCACGCAGAGTGCGCAGCGGACGCAGAGGGAATGGCGCTCAAGAAACTCTGCGTTCTCAGCGGCCTCTGCGTGAAACTCTCTCAGTATTTCTCAAAAAAAAATCATTTTTCCCATTTCCCTCCGAAGTATATCTTTGCACATGGCAACAAGAAATTCTCCCCCCGCTAAAGACAAATCAACTAAATTTTTTGGTGAAGGACTGACCTTCGATGATGTACTGCTGATGCCCGGCTACAGCCATGTGCTGCCAAGGGATGTGGAAATCAAAACTCAACTCACCAAAGACATTACCCTCCACGTTCCCCTGCTATCAGCCGCAATGGATACTGTTACAGAAGCGGCATTGGCAACTGCACTTGCAAGAGAAGGCGGTCTCGGCATCCTGCACAAAAACATGA
>JANMPK010000454.1:0-5290 GCA_031369825.1 Sphingomonadales bacterium | reverse complement strand
TGGTTTTTCCGAAATTATCGAACAGCAGCTATTCGGTCCGGTAACTCAGGATTACAGGCATCTGGCACGTAATATTCTAAACGATGCGGAAAAGTTACTGGCCGGTTTTGATGATCTTGCGGTGGCAGCAAAAATTGAATCTGGCCATTTTTCGCCATCGTCCGGGGTAACCGATTGTGCATGGCTGGCGACGCGGCTTGCAGAGCGGCTTCGCGGATTAAGCGACCTGTTGAAAGTAACACTCAATCTTGTTCAAGCGCATCCAGTCCGCGCCTTTGCAATCGAGAATGAACTGGCCGAAAGGATATTTTCCAGATTACTGTCGGCAGTCATTATTGGATGCGAACCCGGCGAAGTGCTTGATGGTCGTTTCCGAACCGAGCTGGGACAAATGGCAACAAACAGGTTTGTATTGACCCTGCCTAAAAAACTGCAGGACAAGGGTGAGGATGAATTATTTGGTTCAGGACCGGGAACGACCGATGACCTGGACGAAGCGCCTTTATTGGGATTGGGCTTTTCATTGAGATTGGTGCGAAGCCTTGCGCGTAATGTTGGTGGTGATTTACGTTTTTACAACGAAGCGCTGATATTGTCACTTCCGGCATCACAGGATAGTCATTCGAATATCAGGGGCGAAGAAAGGGACTGACGTGTTTACAGGGGGCAAGATCGCATGATGAAACGGTCTTCTGTTACTATGTTGCATAATTCAGTTGGCGCTCCCGATCTCTCAGCCTTAGGTGGCCCGCGCTTTATTATAACAGTCGATACCGAAGAAGAATTTGACTGGTCTGCGCCATTTTCGCGTGATCAACACGGCACCACTCACGTTGCCGCGATACCACGCTTTCAATCACTATGTGACGAGTTTGAAGTGCAGCCATGCTATTTGGTTGATTACCCGATTTCACAAGATGATAATGCAGCAGAATTGCTTTCTGGCTATGCCCATAATGGTCGGGCAGAGATTGGCATTCAACTGCATCCTTGGGTCAACCCCCCATTCAAGGAAGCCATAACAGTTAATAATAGCTTTGCATGTAACCTTCCAGCAGAACTAGAGCGTGAAAAGCTTACCAAACTATATTTAGCGATTGTCGATCATATGGGTGTTCGTCCAGATGCTTACCGGGCTGGTCGTTATGGGGCCGGGCCATCGACACCATCAATTCTGGCAGATCTCGACATTGCCATTGATAGCTCTGTCCGCAGCCGCTTTGATTATTCCGCACAAGGCGGCCCTGATTACTCAGAGCATCCGACAAACCCATATTGGTTGGTCCAGAATCAAGTTCTGGAATTGCCACTGACGACAGTGTTCGCAGGTTCATTACGCGGCGCAGGCGATGTAATTTTTGGACGCTGGTTTGCTTCCGATACGGCGCGCTCGATGCTCGCCCGCTCTACTATGCTGGAACGTATAGCGCTTACCCCTGAGGGTATTCCGGTGAACAAAGCAATTGAAGGGATTGATTTGGCGCTCGACGAAGGTGTGCAGATTTTGAACATCTCGTTCCATTCGCCATCGCTTGCCCCCGGCCATACACCATATGTACGTACAGCGGACCAGTTGGAGGTATTTTATCAGTGGTGGAATATTATCTTTAGGCACCTTAAAGAAAAAGATGTCCGACCGACCACTATAGCTGAAATAAAATCTGCCAGCTGCTTTCACAGCATAACATAAGATAAATGCTTGCCAGCATTGCCGTAGCTCCGCTATCGGCGCGCAATAAACGGCATCTGGTAGGGGCCTGTAGCTCAGTTGGTTAGAGCTGGCCGCTCATAACGGCTAGGTCGGGGGTTCGAGTCCCTCCGGGCCCACCATTTTTGATAATATCAAATTATCGCGCTTTTCCTTTTGCGTTTCTCATCTAGGGCCATTAGGGGAAGCCCCTGACTCGGGGAGTGGCGCAGCCTGGTAGCGCATCTGGTTTGGGACCAGAGGGTCGCAGGTTCGAATCCTGTCTCCCCGACCATTATATTTAAAACGAATGTTTGATCAATTTCGCCTATGGCATTTAGATCATCACCGCAATCCAATCTGATATCTCACGCTGACTTTGAAAGAGCCGCTTGCTTGACATGGTTTGCGTTTTGGGCGCGGTGATGAGGCTTGAAGTGACGATTACCTGCCTACGCCGTGATAAATAAGTCCGGCTGCCTCAATCATTTCAAGGGGGTAAATATTACGCAGGTCAACAAACACGGGTTTTGACAGCAGGCTTTTAACTTTGGCTAGGTCAAGTGCCCGAAATGCGTCCCATTCGGTGACGATAACGACTGCGTCTGCTCCATCCATCGCCTCATAAGGGCCATCGCAATAAATCACATCATGGAGCAGTTTCTTTGCTTGCTCGGTGCCTTCCGGATCGAATGCACGAATGTTGGCACCAGCGTCCTGTAACGTCTGGATAACCGCTATTGCGGGGCTATCGCGCATGTCGTCGGTATTGGGTTTGAAGGTCAGCCCCAATATGGCGATAGTTTTGCCCCGTACATCGCCTCCGGCAGCCGTAATCACCTTACGCCCCATTGCGCGTTTACGGTTGTCATTGACCGCGACGACCGCCTCGACAATGCGTTGCGGTGCTTCATAATCTTGCGCGGTTTTTAAAAGCGCAAGTGTGTCTTTGGGAAAGCATGATCCGCCATAGCCGGGGCCTGCATGCAGGAATTTGCTGCCGATGCGGCCATCGAGCCCGATGCCGCGCGCAACTTCCTGCACATCTGCGCCAACTTTTTCGCATAGGTCGGCAATTTCATTGATGAAGGTGATCTTCGTTGCAAGAAAAGCATTGCCTGCATATTTGGTAAGCTCAGCACCGCGCCTGCTCATCTCCACGATAGGTGATTTGTTGAGATAGAGTGGACGATAAACCTGTCGCATCACTGCTAAAGCTCGCGGATCGTCGCTGCCAATAACAATTCTGTCGGGACGTTTGAAATCGTCGATTGCCGCACCTTCGCGCAAAAATTCAGGGTTTGAGACCACCGCGAAATCGGCGTCTGGGTTGGCCTCCCGAATGATGCGATCAACCTCGTCACCGGTTCCTACAGGTACAGTGGATTTATCTACAATCACAGTGAAACCGTTAATTGTACCTGCAATTTCCTCGGCTGCTGCATAGACATAGCTTAGATCTGCGTGCCCATCGCCGCGCCGCGATGGTGTGCCGACCGCAATAAAAATCGCTTCGGCATCTTTCACACCTTCGACAAGGTCTGTGGTGAACAGAAGGCGTCCGGATTTGACATTGGTTGCCACTAACTGATCAAGTCCAGGTTCAAAAATCGGGATACGCCCGTTCAACAGGGCATCAATCTTGCTTTCGTCCTTATCGACGCAAATGACGTCATGGCCAAAATCAGCAAAACAAGCCCCGGAAACCAGACCCACATATCCGGAACCAATCATCGCAATACGCATAGATTAAACACTCGCTATTAAGAAAAAACATTGATTTTGATAAATGCAACTCAAGCAGAATCACCGCCTGCTAACACCTATATATTATTGTTCAGTGTCTTCGCTCGCCTTTGCATCAATCTCTGATTTTGCATCCGCTTCAATCAGCTTCACGGCTTCATCGGCCGCCTGCTCAATGCTCTTGGCGTCGGCCTCTAACTGCTTTTGCGGTGTTGCATCGGTTCCAATCTCCGGTGTTGCCACTTCAGGTGTTTCCGAACATGCCATCAGTAATAGAATTGATAGTAATAAAATCGTCTTTTTCATGGCTTCGATTCCGGTTTTAATTCGTCGTCATAATTGGCGAGCAAAAACAATGTCGCTGCCCATGCGGCAACATTTTGCCGCAATTCCGATTTGTCTATTTTATCGAGCGTGTCGTCTGGTGTGTGGTGCAGGTCGAAATATTTGGTGCCATCCTGCTGAAGGTCGATCACCCCAAGTCTTTGCGCTGCAATGATCGCGCCAATATCCGCACCGCCACCAGCGACTTGCTGACGCGGAACTATGCCCAAAGGAGCCAATGCGCTGGTTATCTGGTCGCGCACCGGCTTTGCGCTGGCAGGCAGGTTAAAATCAACTGCCCAAACCTTACCCGCACCGAAATCAGATTCCATCGCCAACGCATGGTTTTCATTGGCGTGTTTCGCACCATAATCCTTGCCGCCCCAAATGCCCACCTCTTCAGCGCCTGCCCATAAAAGGCGGATTGTCCGTTTTGGTTTGGTAACCTTCAGCGCAGCTGACGTTATAATTGCGCAGCCTGCACCGTCGTCAATCGCACCCGTGCCCAAGTCCCAACTGTCGAGATGGCATGCGATTACGATCATGCCAAGTTTGGGATCGCTGCCTTTGATATCAGCGATCACATTCCCGGAGGTTTGCATGCCCATATTCTGGGGAGTCAAAGTTAGCTTCATCTTCACCGGTTTGCCGCGCTTAATCATCCGTTCCAGATTTTCGGCATCGGGAATCGAAAGCGCACCGGCGGGAATTGGCGTCACGCCTGCCTCAAAATTGGTATTCCCGGTGTGTGGATTACGGTGATAGTCGGTGCCTGCCGACCGGATAACAATAGCCGCAGCACCCTTCTTTGTAGCGATGTTAGGGCCAACGAAGCGGGCAGGGCCAAATGCACCATAGCTGGAGCCATCCTGCGTTGCCTTCATGGCGTGGCTAACAAACGCGATTTTTCCTTTCAAACTTCCGTCTGGTGCAGCGCGCAAAGCTTCGATAGTCGGAAAATAAACAATCTCAGCCTCTAGTCCTGCATCACCTGTGCTGCCGCTGTTGCCCAAGGCGGTGACATGCAGTTTTTGCATGAAAGGGGCTATTACATAAGCAGTTTCTGCGCCACGCACCCATGTTGGCATCTGATATTCTTCGATGTGCGCGTTGCTGATGCCGAGCGACTTTAGTTTGGCAACAGACCAATCGCGCGCCTGTGCCTCGGCCTCGGTGCCAGCTTGCCGCGGGCCAATCTCTGTCGTCAAGCCTTCGACAATATCCCACGCCACATCGTCTTTCATCGAAGCCTCGATTGCTTGAGCAGGCGAATTTACGCCTGTTTGTGCAAACGCTGTGGTGATTTGGGTGGATGAAAGTAGCGCTGCTGCAACTGTTACCGGGTAAATGATATGTTTCATGGACATCGGTTTAATGCCATGCGCGGCATTTGCCAATCCTGCCTTGCGACCTTGTTACGAGATGGCTAGGTAAGCGCCAAATCACCTACATTTCAGAACAAGAGAGTTTTTCTATGGCCGCGCAATTTAGCTACGTGATGAAGGGGATGACCAAGACATTCCCCGGTGCCAA
>JANMPK010000453.1:0-9704 GCA_031369825.1 Sphingomonadales bacterium | reverse complement strand
CAATATTTGGCTATCAATCAACAGGGTTTTGGGACGGCACAACCGCGATGTTGGCTTTTATCCGGACAGCAGCCAACTGGCCGGATCAAGATACTAGGTGCTGACCCTAGGGGTTAAAAGTAGCGAGCGAGCTTGAAATTGAACCGGTGCCTGGTGGACGTATACAGGCTATAGTTGCTGTTGATCTTAGAAAAATTATATTCAACAGATGGGGAAAATCCCATCAATTTTACAGAACGCAGTCCGGCATAGGCCCGGCCAAAGTAGCGCATGTCCTTGCGAACATCGCTGGAATAAATAAACTGAGGGGCGTCGTAAACCAATCGTGATACATTGGCGGATAATCCGGCGTTTATTCCCAATGGCAATTCGCCGCCGACGCCTAGATTGAACCCGTAGCTGGTGTTGGAAAAGGCTTTGCTTTCCAGAATATCTTGACGACCGATAAAACTGAGCGATGCAATAAATGTGCCGCCTACAACTTTTTCGTAAGTCGCATTTCCGCCGATTTGCCAGCCAGAATATGCACGCGAAAAACCGGAATCGGTGTGGCGAGTATCGACCGCAACACCGATGCGCTGTCCGTCGCTTAGTATCTTTTGAAAACCCACTCTGGCGCCAAAATCGGTGTTGGCGCGGCGGCCACCATACCATCGTCTTTCGCCAAGTGCTTGCAGCGAAAGGCTGCTGGAGGTTCCAATGCGCAACTCGGGACCTGCTGCCATTTGAACCTGAATATTATCGGCAATGTTATCGGCATAATTGGTGAAACGCGCGTCGCTATCGATCAGCACCGCGATCTTTTCTGACATGCGCAACCTCAAACCGGCGCTAAATCCACCTGTCTGGCCGATTCCCGATTTCTTGCGTGCATCGGCGTTAAGCGTTAGCGGCACTTGGAAAGGGCCATAATTAATGTTCACGGTTTCAGCTGATGTTGCGCTGTTTATATTGGTATCGGGGGCCAAGCCGACGTCGAAGTTCAGATTCCACATGCGGTTGTTGCGCAAGATGCTGCGCGCGCTACGCACAGTCTGTGCGATGTCTTCGGGCAAGTCTTCAGCATCCTGAGCCAGCCGGAAATGATAATCGGCGGAACCTTCGTTCCCCCCCATCATCAAAACGCGTGCTAACTCAAGCCTAACGCGGGTTTGGTTGGGATGGTTCTTCAGAATACCGCGAAACGCTTTCTCCGCAACGGGCAACGCACCAGTTTCGGCCGCGATATAGCCTTTTAAGAATTGGTACTGCAACGCATATTGGGGCGCCAATCCCAAAGCTTCAACCATGGGAGCTGCGCTGGCAAAGTCACGTTCGGCAATGAATTTTTCGGCATTTGCTACCAATTGATCACCGGTCATCCGGATTAAGCAGCCTTCGGCCTGGCATGCCGACCTGATCGATGATGCAAGCGGCGTTGTATCAGGGACCGATATTTCTACTGAATCCTCGGCATAAGCAACGTCGGGTGCGATAGAGAAGGCGAGCGCAAGCACCGCGGGAAGCCCAACGCTGTTTTTGCGGATTTTCATGTTAATGCCTTATTTCTTGCCGGTAAAGATACCAAGGATATCAATGCGTTCGTCCGGCTGGCCACCTACAATACGGTAGCTGCCGCCGACTTCCTCGGCTGCTGGACCATAGAATGCCCCATCAATGCTAGACCCGGCGACGAACAAATCGATCCGGCTGGTGTCGGGATTGACGAACCACACATTTTGGAATTGTCCCAAAAAGCCGCCTGTCGCAGCCAGATCGACAGACCCTCTGCCTTCGGCATTAAATTTGGCACCGGCCTTAATGGTGTGAGTGTTATTGGTGACGCCATCGAATTGCGGAGCCAAAACATCACCATTCAATACAAGCGAAAAAGTGTTGCTGCCAAAATTGACGTTAGTCGTCGACGTGCCTTCAATCCATTGAAAATAAGACGGCGCCCCGCCAAGGCCTGTATTGTCAGGTTGATCGTTGATAATCGCTGAGGCCAGCATCGACCCTGTGTAAGAACCGCTGCCAGATTTAGGCACGTTGCCATTCAATGTTAGTTCCCCGAACACGAACGCACCCCTGGCAAGATCGTAAGTATATGTCGTCTTCGAGGTTGCTGCGACGGCAGGCGCAGTGGGCGTTGCCGCAGTCGCCTCGGTATCTACTTTGGTCGCGGTCAAATTGTTTCGGAGAAAGCCGGCAAAGGTGACGTATTTTGTGGTGGTACCCGGCTTTTGGTAAAAGAATGTGTCTTGGCTGTAGCTTGCTGATTTTTCAGGGTCAGGTAAGTTAAGCCGCATGGTGTTGGCAGCTATGCCGAAATTGGCAGAAGCTGCTCCGGCAGTTGCCGCTTGAAGATATTGCAGGCCTGGCAGCGACAGGTTTGGTGTACCTTGCTGTGGCTGAATTGCACCGCCAAAATCGGTGCGATGTACGGGATCTTGAAAGCGTGTGACGAAGGACACTCCCGATGCCGAATCGGACAGATTAATATCGAAGATTGCGTCACGCGGATTGTAGGCAATAGACAAACCACTTTGACGTACAGTCGTCGAATTACCAGCATAGAGCTGGTTGTTTTGACCGGAACTAGTATTTGCAATGTTGTTGGTCTCAACTTCATAATTAAACTTATGCGATACACCATTGGCTTTGTAAGTTTGTTCCTTGGTCGGCGCCACAAAAGTGTGGTTTGCGGCGTTCGCGGGGCTTGTAGAAGGAGAGGCCGGAGGAGGAGTCGTGCCGCCGCTTCCGATACTACCGCTTTCACTGCCGCCACACGCAGCAAGTAAGGAAGTTCCGACCAACAAAAGTGCCAAACGCATAACTGCAATCCTCATTCAAAATGTTGAATGTGACGGATAAATGCACTTGGTTAAAATACTGTAAACCGGTTCGCCGTTATGACCGCAAATGCGACAATTAGCGGACTGGGCAACGTCGATTATTTGCCCTTGCGTAACCGGTGGCTGACCAAATCAAGCACCGCGCCTTCGCTTTCTTCGGGCATCAGTCCCAAACGACGCGCCACTTCCTGATACGCCTCTGCCTCGCCACCAAGATCGCGGCGGAACCGGTCCTTGTCGAGTTTCTCGCCGGTTTCGATATCCCACAAACGGCAACCATCGGGGCTGATCTCGTCGGCCAATATGATCCGCGAAAAATCACCGTCGAACAGGCGGCCGAATTCGAGCTTGAAGTCGACCAGCCTGATACCGATTGCCGCAAACATTCCGCACATGAAATCGTTGATGCGGATCGCCATCGAAGAAATATCCTGCATTTCTTCCTGCGTCGCCCAACCAAAACATGCGATATGTTCTTCGGCGACCAGTGGATCGCCCAGCGCATCGTCCTTGTAGCAATATTCAAGCAAGGTGTGCGGCAGCGGTGTGCCTTCTTCGATGCCCAGCCGCTTTGACAAGGTGCCTGCCGCGACATTGCGGACGATGACCTCGATCGGCACAATCTCGACCTGTCGTATCAATTGTTCACGCATATTGAGGCGGCGGATGAAATGGGTCGGGATGCCGATATGCGACAGCCGCGTGAACACATGTTCCGATACACGGTTGTTGATCACGCCCTTGCCGGCAATTGTTCCTTTTTTCTGGGCATTGAAGGCGGTTGCGTCATCCTTGAAATATTGGATTAGCGTGCCGGGTTCGGGGCCTTCGTAAAGGATCTTAGCCTTGCCTTCATAGATTTTGCGGCGGCGGGTCATGATGAGTTCCCTGACTTTGTCATAAAATGATGAACCCCGGCGGAGCAGGCCCCTGATCGGGACTCGGCACTACCGGGGTGTATTCTGGCGTATAAGCGATTGCACGCGCGGGCGCAATTCGTGATAGCGGAAGATAAACCAAGAAAGGACAGCGGGTTGCCCATAGATCTGGATTTGCTAATGCGCGCGTATGCCAGTGGCATTTTCCCGATGTCCGATGCCCGTGATGATCCGGATACATTCTGGATCGAACCAGAGCGCCGGGCGATACTCCCATTGGAGGGTTTTAGGCTATCAAAGTCGTTGGCCAAGTCGATCAGGCAAGAACGCTTCCGGGTGACAGCCGACACTTCTTTCGCGCAAATAATCGCCACCTGTGCCGAGGAACGCGATGACCGGCGCGAGACATGGATCAACCCCGAAATCGAAGATGCGTTCTGCGTGCTGCACACTATGGGACATGCGCATAGCATCGAATGCTGGCTGGGTGGGGAATTGGTCGGCGGGTTGTACGGCCTGGCGATGGGCCGCGCGTTTTTCGGGGAAAGCATGTTCTCGCGCGCGACCGATGCGTCGAAAGTGGCTTTGGCCTACCTCGTCGCGCGCATGAAGGTCGGCGGGTTTGTGTTGCTCGACTGCCAGTTTATGACCGATCATCTGGCCAGCCTGGGCGCAATCGAAATCGCGCAGGAAGAATATTTGTTGTTGCTGGAGGCGGCACTGGGCCGCGATCTTCAGGCTTCGGTGGTCTCGTCCTCGTCACCGTCGTCATTGGCGGCCGGTGCCGTAGGGGCAGGCGACTGGGGCGCGCTGGACGGCTTTTTGGCCGCGGGTGCCGCTGCGCCATCGGAGGATTTCTCCTCCAACGCCTCTTCCTCGCCGGGGAAGCTCATCTTGCAGGCCTTGACCCAGATGTCATAGATCGGATGCTCGACGACATTTGCCGCCGGATTTTCCTTGAATAGCCAGCCCGAAAATACCTGACGCCAGCGTTCGGCATCATTGGTTCCCGGCGGACGTTCGCGCACGATCAACTGCACAAAGGCACCATTATCAGGATAGTTTTCCCACGGCGCAGTTTTCTCGCATGCACGTAAACGCACGACGACTTTGCCGTAGCGGATCGCTTCGCCAGGCTTCAGCTCGATATCGCGGGTCTGACCATTGCGTTTGTTGAGCAAGCCAAGCACTGCAACGCGCTCAGCCATTGGTGTGCCCAGCGTTTCGCCTTCGGCGGCAATCACTGGATCGTTGCTCGGCTGTGCCTTGCCTGATTTCGTCGGCGCAAGCTTTTCATCGGCATCGTTGGTGCCACCGCAGGAAGCCAAGGCAGCAAGCAAGGGCAGCAGCATCAATCTGCGGCGTAATTTCATGATGCGTCGGGGCTCCACGCTACATAATCGCCGGTGGCGCGCGCCCGCCGTCCACCTTGTTCAAGCGCGCCAGCAGGGCGATAGGCGGCATTGGTGCCGGTCAAATTAGGCAGTGCTTCGGCTTCGAACCCGCGCACCGGCGGCAAATAGCTTTCCGGATCGCCATCATGCGTGTGGTGCAGCCAGCCGTGCCAGTCAGGCGATACGCGGCTTGCGTCATTTGCGCCATTGTACATCACCCAGCGACGAACACCGTCGCGTGATTGGTAATAACGGTTCCCCAGTTCATCGCTGCCGACAGCAACGCCTTTGCGCATGCTGTAAAGCGCGGTGCCGATGGTCGCACCGTCCCACCATGTGAAGATTTTACCGAGGATTCCCATGAACCCGCGATTAGGGCGTAGCCGTTCGCGGTGCAATGCTAAATTACTGTGCGGTCCAGCGCACCATATCGCCCGCGCCGATTCCCAACTCAGCAGTCAAACCGCCGCGTAGTTCCAATACAGCCGTCACAGGTTCGCCTGCTTCGACAGGGCTGGTCGAATAAGGGATGGTATTTTCGGCAATACTCTCGATTGTTCCGTTGGCACGGATGAAGATGATGTCGAGCGGAATGACGGTGTTTTTCATCCAAAAGCTTGCAACCTTTGGTTCCCGAAACGGAAAGATCATGGCTTTGTCATCGGCCAGCCCGGTGCGGAACATCATGCCTTTGGCTTGCTCCATCGAAGTGCCTGCGATTTCAGCAGTGAAAATGCGGGTTTTGCCGCCGCTGGTAATGCACAAGGTGACTTGCTTTAGCCCGTCGGGCGACAACGCCTGTTCTGCACCAGCTGCACATCCGCCTACTTTGGCGTCGCTGGTGGCTGGCAATGTGCAGGCCATAACGACGGCACATAGCGCAGCAATTGCTGCTATCCGGCGGGGCAGTCGCAAGTGGTTCATTCGCATGTTCTACTTCCCGGTATTGGCATCAATTTTGGCGCAGCTGATTGCGGCTGCGCCTGCCAGTTTGATAAAGCATGTGCCGCGCCCACCGATGGTTATATTACCCGATCCGCGATTGTAAATCTCTGTGCCTTCTTCGACAGTTGCCGAAGAGATAGCGTTGCCGTTATGCTCCAGACGCAATTTGCGGGCTTGTAGTTTTGACCCCTGATATTCACCCGCGCCAGCTATCGTAACCCGGCTGTCGCGCACCAAACCGCCACCAATGTCGATGCGGCCATTGCCGTTGATATTGGCTGAAAACTTATCCGAGATCAGCCGCCCTATGGTTATGCTGCCGCCACCTGCGATCAGCATCCGTGCCGCATCGGGTTGCCTTACCTCGCTAATTGTAAGCGCCCCGTTGCCGCTTAGTGTCATGTCGCGGATCTGCTGCGTGGTCAGGACAACGCGCAACGGTTCGGTAATCGGACGGCCTTTGTCATTATTGATGATATCTTGCAGCCTGATGCGCAGCGTCGTGCCGGTGCGTTCAAGCTTCAGCGAGTCAAGCACGCGCTTGTCGCCGCTCGCTTTGCCGGAGGTCGATTTTCCGGTTTGAACCGTCACGCTTATGTCGCCGATGACCACTATATTTTCGAAACTGGCCACCAGCAGCTTGCGCTCTGCTGCGCCTGCCGGTTGCGGTGCAAGGCTTGCTGCCGTCAGCACTGATAACATGCCTAGCCTTGCAAACGCGCCTCGCCCCATTCGACCCAACCCAGCCATCGCGGCGTTCTCCTCATATAATGGCTGTGAACCGCACCGGTTGCAAAACCTGCGAAGGATATGGCCTGTGTTGCCGGTCGGGTCAAATGGCAACCACCGGCGACGGGTTCATCCAGACACATTATTTACGGAGAATCTAACCCTTAAGCACAGTTTATGCTGCCCGATCCCATCGTTGAGGAAGTGCATTTCGCGCCGCCCGCCACGTTGATATTACCGCTACCCGCAATGCTCGCATCAACCTTGCCGGTCGCGGTCAGGCTGACTTCGCCAGAGCCCGCAATCGAGACATCGGCATCGGTGCTCGCCAGTTTGACCGCGTCGATATTGCCTGAACCGGCAATCGAATATTCGGCGCGGTCGACCTTTCCGCCAAGCGTTACATTGCCCGACCCCGCCAGTTCGCTTTCGAGCGTTTTGGCGGTCACGGCGGCGACCGATATGCTGCCCGATCCAGCCGATTCGAGCGAAACCTCGGTGCCCTCCATCCGGTCGGCGGTAAAGTCGCCCGATCCGGCCAGCGACACTTCGGCAAGCCGCGGCGCGGTGACGGTGATGGTCACGCCCTTGCGGTCATTGCCCCAGATTTTCTCCTTTTGGCGGCCGATGATGATCGTGCCGTCCTTCACCTTGTACCGCAGATTTTTCAGCGCCTCGGCATCGCCGGTCGCGCTGATCTGGAAAGCGTCGCCGGTGACAAAGACAATATTGTCAGGACCGGACGCTTGCAGCGCGGTAAACGCAGGCGTGGTCGCGGCAGCATTGGTAATCGCCGTGCCACCCGCCACGCCGTTATCATTGCTTTCGCTGATATCTTCTGCTGCATCGAACACCGAATAGCCGCAGGCGGACAGCGACAGTGCAGCGAGCGTGAGGAGGATGAGTGGGGTTTTCATTTTTTAGTCTCCATGTGTATTGTGGAGATAATACACTAACAGGCAGCGTATACAATGGGTGAAAAATATGATGTAGCAAAAGCGTTTTAAAATTAGCACCAGTGCGGCTAGAAATATCGCGGACCGAAAAAGCGAGGGTGAATGTTAGAAAACTTCAACTACATTGCATTTGGCAATTCGGAATATGTCGAGGGTGAAGTCGGCGTTATCGAGATGAGTCGTGGGCGGATGCGCACGCGCAGGGCAAGAGCGCTGTGGCGCCTGAGCATGTGGCGGATGTCCCCGACGTGCGGGCCATTCGTGAAGAGCTTGGCCTGTCGCAAACGGCCTTTGCCAATGCCTACCGGATTCCACTGGCGACGCTCAAAGGTTGGGAGCAGGAGCGGCGGCACCCCGATGCGACGGCTGCGGCTTATCTGAGCGTCATTGCAAAGATGCCCGGCGAGGCACGGCAGACGTTGAAGGCAGCCTAAGCTTTGCGCTTACTCAACGCCCGCTGAAGACGCGGTCTGATGTCCAAAAACCGCATATAGAGCCGTTCGAGCAGCCGAAGAACAACCGGATTGCGCGCTGCCCAGCCGAGCGGCTTTAGCAACGGGATCGCCCGCCACATTGCGGCGAAAGCGGCTGCTCCTGACAGAATCACGCCGTCCTCGCTCGCGTGAAAACGCGCCAGCAATGTCCGCCGGTCGAGCGGGCAAACTGCATCGGCTGGCGAGACATCATGAAACGCGATAGCCCCTCGCCAATCGAGCCGCCGCATCAGCGCAATCTCGCGAGTGCAGAGCGGGCAATTGCCGTCATACCAGATGATTACTTTGGCCATGCCAGCCTATTACCGCCAGACCAGCATAGTGTCAGCTAGGGCGTTTCGCGGTATCTGATACAAACAAAAAAGGGCGCCGTTGCCAGCGCCCTTTCAGATTTCGGTCAAAGAAACTTATTCCGCTTTTTCGTAATATTGCGGCGCAGACTCGTTCAGGATCACAAGGATCTTCTTGAGCGCGGTTGGTTCGTCGGTCTTTTCCATCGCGGCCAGTTCGCGTGCAAGGCGGCTCGATGCGGCTTCGAAAATCTGCCGTTCCGAATAGCTCTGCTCGGGCTGATCGTCGGGGCGGAACAGGTCGCGGGTCACTTCGGCGATCGACACCAGGTCGCCCGAATTGATCTTCGCTTCATATTCCTGCGCACTGCGCGACCACATGGTGCGCTTTACCTTGGGTTTGCCGGTCAGCGTGTGCATCGCTTCCTTCAACGTCTTGTCGCTGGACAGCTTACGCATGCCAACGCCTTCGGCCTTGTTGAAAGGCACGCGCAGGGTCATTTTTTCTTTTTCGAAGCGGAGCACGTAAAGCTCCAGCTGCATGCCCGCTATTTCAGAATTTTGCAGTTCGATTACGCGGCCAACCCCGTGCTTGGGGTAAACAACATAATCGCCTACATCAAATATCGCCGCTGTGGACGCCATAAAAAGGACCCTTTCTGATTATTGGACGATTATCATACCAGCAATGATCGCTAGCCCCGGTGAGCTGGTGTGTTCGTCCCTTGCGTTTTATCCCGTTTGCGAGCGAAACGGCGACCATTTCGGCCTGTCGACACAGAGTGTAACAGATTCGCAACAAAATTTCAATGCTGCATTCAACGCTGTCAATAAGCCGACTCGGACAATGTTTAAATCGCGCTCAATTTTCTCACGCGGCTGTCTTCTTCCAACAATTCGCTAGCATTGATCGGCTTAATGTCGGCTGAATTCATCCAGCACAGATCCATGTGACCGAGCACGCGATCGTCATGGCCGCGAAGTGTTATAGGCAAGATTGGTTGCCGGTCGCGCTCATCCACCAATACCGGGTTTGAAGGTGCGCCCGTGCCCCATCGTTCACCCCATTGGCGCAGCGCGATCATCGTTGGCAGCAGGTCCAGGCCTTTGTCGGTTAACCGGTACTCCACCTTGCGCCGGTCATCAGGGCAGGGTGTGCGGTGCAGGATGCCGCTTTCGGTCAG
>JANMPK010000449.1:0-6296 GCA_031369825.1 Sphingomonadales bacterium | reverse complement strand
TGAGGAAGAAAAATCAAAAAGCTTGACGGTTGGTGCGATTTTCCAACCAAGCTTTGTACCGGGCTTTACGGCAACGGTCGATTATTGGGAATATAACATCCGCGATGCCATTGCCAATGTATCAGCCGACGAAATAGCTTCAGGCTGCTACGATTCACCGGACTTTCCAAACAACAGCTTCTGCGCGTTGTTCAGCCGAAACCGCACCCCTGGTCCAGCCTTTGGCGGCTTCAACAGCTTTCGCAACGGGCCTGTGAACTTTGCCCGTTTTGAGGCTCGTGGCATTGATTTTCAGGCACGTTACAGATTCCCTCTGGGTAGCAATGCGGGCAACATAACCGCCCGAATTGGTGGAACCTACGCATTAAAAGGCCTCAGATTCACCTCGGTTACTGATCCTAATTCAGAGGATGATTTCATTGGTGAGGCGCAATCGCCCGAGGTTGCATTCAGCACTGGTCTTGCTTGGGATAAGGATGGCTTTCGTATAGGGTGGGAAAGCTTCTGGCAGTCGAAGCAATATTATCAAACTGTTGACGTCGAAGACCCGTCGGGCTTTGCCGAGCCCAACCGGGATGGCAGTTTCTGGTCACATGATGTGAACATAGCCTTCGAAGTAAACGACAAGTTCACAATCCGCGGCGGCGTCAACAACCTGACCGACGAACGTCCGTTCAAAGCCGAGGCTGCTTATCCGATTTCAGCCATTGGCCGGAATTTCTTTGTCGGAATTACTGCCAAATATTGATCAGCCATTATTTTGATCTTCAAGAAAGGGCGGGCTTGGTTCCGCCCTTTTTTGTCGCTGATCGCAGGGGTTTGGTCCAGAATGGATCAGCTTTTACAGCGATTATATAATGATCTGAAGATATTATAACCATAACGGACCCTGTTCCCCTTTCCAGCACGTCACGCCGATTGAATGTTGGTGGTCCACGCCACATCCCGTGGCCGGTCAAACAAGGAAACTGACATGCACGACATCAAAAAAGCCACTGGCACCGTAATTGCAGCAGATACCCAGGCATCGGTAACAGCTCTTGACCAAGCTGTTCTCAGCCATGCCAGGCTGTGTGCAAGCATTATCGAAGCAGCCGGTGAATCAAATTTGCCGATAGCCGTAACGCAAAAGGCGTTGCAATCGGTAGCCGCCGGAATTGGCGGCTTGGTCGCCAGCCGGACCGATATGGTCACCACCGTTCGCGCGATGACCTTGATCCAGATGCAGAGCAATCTGAAAGAAACCTCTTTCGGTTGCCCTGACTTTGCTGGCCCGAATACCGGCGCCACCAACAATGAACCAGCCAAGGCCGATTATGATGTGATCAACGGCTAATTAGAAAGAAATCCGGGCAGATGGGGCTCACATGTCCTGTCTGCCCAATTCTCTTTGCGGATGATTAACCGCGACCCTTGGTCTTGGTTTTCCCCGCCACTGCGTTTTCTTCAATAAATTCGATGATTTTGGTGGCGATGTCCTTGCCACTGGCTTTCTCGATCCCCTCAAGCCCAGGCGAGCTGTTCACTTCCATAATCACCGGCCCGTGGTTCGACCGCAGCATATCAACCCCTGCAACATTCAAACCCATCGCTCGCGCGGCACGAACGGCGGTCGAGCGTTCTTCAGGGGTGATCTTGATCGCGCTTGCGGTGCCGCCTCGGTGTAGGTTGGAGCGGAAATCGCCTTCTGCGCCCTGACGCTGCATCGCGGCGACCACTTTGTTGCCGATTACGAAGCAGCGGATATCAGAACCGCCCGCTTCCTTGATGAATTCCTGCACGAGGATGTTCACGTTCGCCCCGCGAAATGCCTCGATCACTGATCGCGCTGATTTCTCGGTCTCACCCAGCACCACGCCAATACCCTGCGTTCCCTCCAGCAACTTGATGACGACAGGCGCCCCGCCAACCATCTTGATTACTTCATCGGTCTGGCGCGGGTCATGGGCGAAGGCGGTGACAGGCAGACCGAGACCCTTTTTGGCCAATATCTGCAACGACCGAAGCTTATCGCGCGACCGGCCAATGGCGACACTCTCGTTCAAAGGCCAAACATTCATCATCTCAAACTGGCGCAGCACAGCGAGCCCATAAAAGGTAACCGACGCACCAATACGCGGAATGACCGCATCATATTTGCCCAGCTTCTCGCCCTGATAAAAAGCTTCTGGCCGGTGAGAGGTAATGTTCATCGTCACGCGCAATGTATTAAGCACATCAATCTCGTGTCCCCGCGCGCGCGCCGCCTCGACAATGCGCTGGTGCGAATAGAGGTCGGCATTCCGCGCCAACATCGCGATTTTCATTTTATTGTTCCTTTTGCGCCGGTTTCCCGAGGGTCCAACGCCGCCCGCTATTCACCAAGAAGCCGCGCCTTAACGCCCGCCGCCCAATAAGCAAGGGGAAGGCCATAGACCGTCGGTTAGCGAGGGTGAGTTGCCCCTGCCAGCATAGCTTACCAAGACAGAGTTGCGCTTCGATGACATAGCGTTCTTCACGCAGGCCGTTCGAACTACGCACGATACGGCGGTCGATAACGGAGGCCTCGTAACGCTTCGGCTTTTCGCCGGCATTAAGACGGAACCAGAATTCTACCCATAAATTACCATCACGGATTATCGGTTTCACCCTGCTGGCATGGATTGATGACGTCGCTGCTCCGCTGTCCATTTTGGCATGAACTTGGGATAACCCGAGGCTCGGAATATCGACCAGCTCGCACCAGCCTATTTCGACCTTGTTTTTCAGCCGCGCTTTGACGGGTTTGACCTGCGCCGCGACCATGTGATTAGCCTTCTGTCTCAGGGCTGTCCTTTTCCGGCGCTTCGTTGACGGCCTCGTCGGCAGGTTTGCTATCGTCGCTCGCGGGAGCCTCACCCAGCTTTTCCATATCAAGCGAGAAACTGCTACCCTTTGGTTCTTCGGCCATTTTAGGGGCAAAGGGTGCAATGAGAGATTTGAACTGTTCGCCCAGCACCTTATCGACCGCAGGAGCAATTTCTGCCGTCTTGTAGCGCATATAACCGCCAACGACGTAAGAGAAGCTTACTTTGCTGCCTTTGCCACCCTTCAGTGGTTCAATGGCTACCGTCAGCGTGCCCAGCACTGCTTCAGACTGCAATGGCCCAAGCGCACCCTGCATCCTAAGCACCTTGCCCGGTTGCGCAAAGATCACGCGCATATGCTCAACGCTGCCGGTGGTCTTGGTTTTGCCGTCCGCACCCTTTTCCTGGAACAACTCGCAGAAACAGCCGCCAGCCTGCGCGTCGATATAAAAGCCTTCAGACGAGCCTGACCAGCTATGTGCCTTGCTCCAATAATTTTTGGGCGCAATCAGTCGTTTCCAGATAATATCGGGTTCAGCGCCAACTTCGGCAATATGAACGATGTTGAAGCCGCTGTCGGTGGTGGCCTTAACCTCTGCGAAAGCGGGGGATGAGAATGCGGCAGATAAGGCTGCGGGTATGATAAGCGTTTTCATAGGCCAAGTTTAGCCTTGACCTATGCCTCACGGCAATGGAGATTTACATCTCAGCCCAAAATCGCCCTGATCGCCTCGGTCACTTCGTCAATCGAGGCCATGCCATCTATCGAGCGCACCAGTCCGCGTGCTTTATAGATCGGCAGGATCGGCTCTGTCTTCGTACGATATTCGGCCATCCGTGTGCGCACGGTTTCTTCGTTGTCGTCGGGACGGCGCTTGAATTCTGTTGAACCGCAATTGTCGCAAACACCAACCTTAATGGGCATTTTATGCCGGTCGTGATAGCCTTCACCGCACGATGCGCAAGTAAAGCGTCCGGTGATCCGGTCAACCAGCGCATCCTCATCTACTTCGAGTTCAATCACATGATCGAGCGTGCGGCTACGGTCTTTCAATATACTGTCGAGCGAATGGGCCTGCGCGGCAGTGCGTGGATAGCCGTCGAAAATCGCACCTTGGTCGGCTGGCATGGAATCAAGCTTGTCACCGATCAGCGCATCGACGATTTCATCGGACACTAATCCGCCCGAGTCCATAACAGCCGCGACGCGCTCGCCCAGCGGCGTTCCAGCCTTGCGTGCGGCGCGCAACATATCCCCTGTGGACAGTTGCGCCATGCCATAGGTATCGACCAGATGGCTGGCCTGTGTTCCCTTGCCCGCACCCGGCGGTCCCAACAATATGATGTTCATGGACGCCCTTCCCCTAATGTCGTCGATAGACCGCGCTTTAACGCGCGCGCCCACCTTTAAGCTTCGCCTTCTTCAGAAGGTCGCCATATTGATGCGCCAGCAAGTGGCTCTGGATCTGAGAGATCGTATCAATCGTGACGTTGACCAAAATCAGCAAGCTGGTGCCACCAATCGCAAAGAATTGCTGCTGGCCGGTCTGCCCCATAACATAATCAGGCAGCAGGCAAACCAAAGTCAGATAGGCCGCACCGAGCACGGTGATACGGGTAAGCACATAATCGAGATAGGTTTCGGTATTCTTGCCCGGACGGATGCCCGGAATGAAACCACCGGCTTTTTTCAGATTTTCCGAAGTTTCTTCAGGGTTGAAAACAACCGCAGTGTAGAAGAAGCAGAAGAAAATGATGCCAAGGCCGTAGAGCAGCAAATAGACTGGCTGGCCGTGGGCCAGATACTGGTTGAGCGTGATGACAAAATCACCAAACGTGCTTTCACCTGCAACGCTATTGCCGCCAAGTTGCGTGATGGTAATCGGCAACAGCAAAAGCGACGATGCGAAGATCGGCGGGATAACACCGGCAGTGTTGATCTTCAACGGCAGATGGCTGCGGTCGGCCTGCATCATGCCACGCTGCGTCGCGCGTTTCGGATATTGGATCAACACCCTTCGCTGCCCTCGTTCCATGAACACAATGAGTAACGTCAGCAATACGAACATCAAAAGGAAGCCAACGATCAGGAACCCGCTAATAGAACCGGTGCGCGCACCTTCGAGCAGGTTCACAAACAGACGCGGCATTTGGGCGACGATGCCCGCCATGATAATCAGCGAAATGCCATTGCCGATACCGCGCGAGGTGATTTGCTCACCCAGCCACATCAGGAACATGGTGCCGCCAACAAGGCTTATGGTGGCGACAACCCGAAACATCATACCCGGTTCGACCACCGCGCGAATGCCGTTGGCCGCCGCCAGGCTTTCCAGCCCGGCCGCCAAGAAATAGCCTTGCAATGCTGTCAGGAATACTGTGCCGTAGCGGGTATATTGGTTGAGCTTCTTACGCCCGCTCTCGCCCTCTTTCTTGATCGCAGCGAGCGTTGGCGACAGCGAAGCCGCGAGCTGCACAACGATAGAAGCTGTGATATAGGGCATCACGCCGAGCGCTATCAGGCTCATGCGCTCAAGCGAACCACCGGAGAAAGTATTGAAAATATCGAGAACGCCGCCGCTGGCGTTGTTCTGGTACAACAAAGCTTGCGCAATCGGGTCAACACCCGGCAGCGGCACAAAACTGAGCATCCGGAAAATGATCAACGCGCCAATGGTGAACCAAATGCGCTTCTTAAGATCTGTTGCTTGCCCGAACTTCGAAAAATTGATGTTCGAGGCCAGCTGATCGGCCCGAGATGCCATGATATACTTTCCTTAGCGTCGGCTCAGGTCGAATGCGGCGTCATGCCGATATTCTTCCCGCCCAAAATATATTTGCCTGACAAAGCCAAAGCGACCCCCTGAAATGCCAAGCCCCGCCAACCCATATCGGGAAGCGGGGCCGGTATGACAAGAGCCTAGTTCAGCTTAGTCTTCCTTCTTAGCTGCCTTTTTGGTGGCAGTAGGCTTTTCCTTCTTCGGTGCGTTCTTCACCGATGACTTCTTGGCCGCTGCCTTTTCGGCGGCACCAACCTTGACGATGATGTCGACTTTACCGCCAGCCTTTTCAACCGCTTCAACAGCGGCCTTCGAGGCACCGGCAACGACCAGATTGATCTTCGCAGTCAGTTCACCCTTGGCAAGCAAACGGACGCCGTCTTTGCCGCCACGGGCAAGACCAGCGGCCTTGAGCGCGGCGTGGTCAACCACAGCCTTGATGTCGATTTTCTTCGCATCAATGAACTTCTGGATCATGCCCAGATTTACTTCGGCATGATCTTTGGCAAAGATGTTGTTGAAGCCGCGCTTTGGAATACGCATGTGAAGCGGCATCTGGCCACCTTCAAAGCCGTTGATCGAGACACCTGAGCGGCTGGACTGCCCCTTTTGGCCACGGCCCGAGGTCTTGCCCTTACCCGAACCAATACCACGGCCAACACGCATACGACGGTGGCGGGCGCCTTCATTA
>JANMPK010000448.1:0-4732 GCA_031369825.1 Sphingomonadales bacterium | reverse complement strand
GATTATGGATGGCACAGCTCCTTCCCTCGGTCGGATCGAGGACCACCCCTTTATCGCCAAACAAGCCCGGCTAACATTTGCCCGTGCTGGCAAAACGCGGCCAACATCACTCGACGATTATTACGCCAGCAACGGATGGCTTGGCCTTGCCAAAGCGCGAGAGATGGGGGCCGAAGCGACAATTGAGGCCGTCTTGGCATCGGGCTTACGCGGACGCGGTGGCGCAGGCTTTCCAGCCGGGATTAAATGGAAAACCGTTGCCGAGGCCGCTGCTGATCAAAAATATATCGTCTGCAACGCCGACGAAGGCGACAGCGCAACCTTCGCCGACCGGATGGTCATGGAAGGTGACCCGTTCATGCTGATCGAAGGGATGGCGATTGCCGGTCTCGCGGTTGGGGCGAGCAAGGGATATATCTATATCCGTTCGGAATATCCGCATGCGATTGCCAAGATGGAGGCGGCGGTCGCGGCAAGCGCGCATTTGATAGTCCCGTTTTCAGTCGAAGTGCGCGTTGGTGCGGGTGCGTATGTCTGCGGCGAGGAAACATCGCTGCTCAATAGTCTTGAAGGCAAAAGAGGTGAAGTGCGTGCCAAACCCCCGTTGCCTGCCCTTGAAGGCCTGTTCGGCAAGCCGACCGTGGTCAACAATGTCCTAACACTCGCAGCAGTGCCTTGGATATTGGCAAACGGCGGCCAAGCCTATGCTGCGTTCGGGATGGGCCGATCCAAAGGCACAATGCCGGTGCAGATTGCTGGTAATGTGAAACATGGCGGTTTGTTTGAGGTCGCGTTCGGCATCACGCTTGGCGAACTGGTCCACGATATAGGCGGCGGGACTGATACGGGCCGTCCGGTGCGCTGCGTCCAGGTGGGCGGGCCGCTGGGGGCATATATTCCGCCCGATCAATTTGACCTTCCGTTTGATTACGAGGCGTTTGCGGCTGCGGACGCACTTATCGGGCACGCCGGAATCACTGTGTTTGATGACACCATCAATATGGCACAAATGGCGCGTTTTGCGATGGAGTTTTGCGCCGTTGAAAGCTGTGGAAAATGCACACCCTGCCGATTGGGCAGCACCCGCGGCGTTGAAACAATCGACCAGATCATTGCAGGCAAAAATGTCGAGGCCAATCTGGCGCTCATTGCCGATCTATCCGAAACGATGAAATTTGGTTCGCTTTGCGCATTGGGCGGCTTCACGCCATACCCGGTCATGTCGGCGATAAAGCATTTCCCCGAGGACTTCCGGTGAAAAGACTTGGTGCGATTATCGCTGGAGGCAAGGCATCGCGCTTTGGCGGTGATAAAGCCGCAGCACTGCTGAATGGTCGGCCAGTAATTGAACATGTTGCCGAAGGACTGCGCGGGCAAGTTGACAGCCTGATCATTTGTGGACGGGGATGGGCGGATATTGCCTCTATTGCTGACCGGCCAACCATCAATTTGGGGCCATTGGGTGGAATAAATGCTGCGCTGCATTATGCGCAAATAAATGGTTTTGATTATGTGGTTACAGCAGGCTGCGATGTCCTACCCATTCCGGAAATGCCAAAGACACTGGATGATGGTAAAGCCGTATTTATTGAAGGTCATTTCCTTTTCGGAATATGGCCGACGTCACTTGCAGGATCGCTCGACCAGCATTTGAAACAGCAATCCGATCATTCGATGCGTCACTGGATTGCAACAATCGGTGCGCAGCTAATTCAGACTGCAACACAATATTACAATCTAAATACTCGGGCCGATCTAGCAAAATATGCTGCAAGTTTGAAGGCGGCGGCATGACTTTTGGCACTCATAACTTCGATGTTTTTGGTGTAAGGTAGAAATATGACGTACCAGCCACAAAATGATTTCGGCACGCCTGCCAGCTGTTCGAATGAAACGGTGACGTGCAATATTGATGGCCGCGAAGTGTCTGTGCCAGCCGGCACGAGTATTATGCGTGCGGCTGCGGAACAAGGAACTTCTATTCCTAAGCTGTGCGCGACTGACAATATGAAAAGCTTCGGCTCATGCCGTCTCTGCCTCGTCGAGATCGACGGGCGCAAAGGAACCCCTGCGAGTTGCACAACACCTGTCGAACCGGGCATGGTGGTGCGTACGCAGACGCCACATCTGGCAAAATTGCGCAAAGGCGTGATGGAGCTCTACATCTCTGATCACCCGCTCGATTGCCTGACCTGCGGTGCGAATGGTGATTGTGAATTACAAGATCAGGCGGGCGCAGTAGGCTTGCGCGATGTGCGTTATGAGGCCGGGGCCACGCATCTGGGGCAAGAGAAAGATCACTCCAACCCCTATTTTGATTTTGATCCATCCAAATGCATCGCCTGTTCGCGCTGCATCCGCGCCTGCGATGAAGTTCAGGGCACGCTGGCCCTGACGATGCAAGGGCGCGGGTTTGACTCGATGATTTCGGCAGGGCTCGAAAGCGATAACTTTCTAGGGTCCGAATGTGTTTCCTGCGGCGCATGCGTTGCCGCCTGCCCGACCGCGACCCTGATCGAAAAGAAGGTCGTCGAAATCGGTACGCCAGAGCGTTCGGTAATTACCACCTGCGCCTATTGCGGCGTTGGCTGCACATTCCGGGCTGAAATGCGCGGTGAACAGGTGGTGCGAATGGTGCCTGAAAAAGCAGGCAAAGCCAATCGCGGTCATAGCTGCGTCAAGGGCCGCTTTGCATGGGGCTATGCCCAGCATCAGGAACGCATATTGAAACCGATGATCCGCAAGAATATCAGCGATCCGTGGCGCGTGGTCGAATGGGATGAGGCCTTTGCCTACACCGCGTCAGAGCTTAAACGCATTGCTGATACTTACGGGAAACAGGCGCTTGGCGGGATCACTTCAAGCCGGTGTACCAATGAAGAGACCTTTCTTGTGCAAAAGCTTGTGCGGGCCGGGTTCGGCAATAACAATGTCGATACCTGCGCGCGTGTTTGCCATTCGCCGACCGGATATGGCCTGAAAACCACATTTGGAACCAGTGCGGGGACGCAGGATTTTGATAGCGTCGAAGACAGTGATGTAATTCTGATCATTGGCGCGAACCCGACCGACGGACATCCTGTCTTCGCAAGCCGGATGAAACGCCGCTTGCGTGGGCAAGACGGTAAGCCCGGCGCAAAACTGATTGTGATCGACCCTCGCCGGACTGATATTGTGCGTTCACCGCATATCGAAGCGCAGCATCATTTGCCACTGCGCCCCGGCACCAACGTCGCGGTTTTAACCGCGATGGCGCATGTTATTGTGACCGAAGGTCTCGCCGATGAAGCATTCATCAAAGAACGCTGTGACTGGGACGAATATAGCCACTGGGCGGAATTTGTTTCGCAGGAGCGCAACAGTCCTGAAAGCTTGCAGCTGGTCACATTAGTCGATGCCGAAGAACTGCGCGGCGCGGCACGGCTTTATGCAACCGGCGGTAATGGTGCGATCTATTACGGCCTGGGCGTTACCGAGCACAGCCAAGGCTCTTCAACAGTCATGGCCATTGCCAACCTTGCGATGGCGACCGGCAATATCGGGCGGCGCGGCGTCGGCGTGAACCCGCTGCGCGGTCAGAATAATGTGCAGGGTGCCTGCGACATGGGAAGTTTCCCGCATGAACTATCGGGATATCGCCATGTGTCGGACGGTGAGGCACGCGCTTTGTTCGAGGCCGATTGGGGTGTATCTATTGATCCTGAACCAGGCTTGCGCATTCCCAACATGCTGGATGCTGCTGTCGATGGGGTGTTCAAGGCGCTGTATGTGCAAGGCGAGGATATTCTTCATTCCGACCCCAATACCAAACATGTGTCGGCTGGTTTGGCGGCGATGGAATGTGTGATCGTCCACGATCTTTTTCTCAATGAAACGGCCCATTACGCGCACATATTCTTGCCCGGATCGACTTTCCTTGAAAAGAACGGCACCTTCACCAATGCCGAACGGCGCATTCAGCCCGTACGCAAAGTGATGACGCCGATGAATGGGCTGGAGGATTGGGAAGTCACGCAACGGCTGGCGCAGGCGATGGGGCTGGATTGGCATTATAGTCACCCGTCCGAAATCATGGACGAGATTGCACGACTAACGCCCACATTCGCGGGCGTGTCGTTCGACAGGCTGGACGAAGAAGGATCGCTGCAATGGCCAGTAACCGCCGACGCGCCCGACGGATCGCCCATCATGCATGTTGACGGCTTTGTCCGTGGCAAGGGCAAGTTTGTGGTTACCGACTATGTCCCGACAGATGAGAAGACCGGTCCTCGTTTCCCTCTATTGCTCACCACTGGCCGTATATTGTCGCATTACAATGTCGGCGCACAAACGCGGCGGACCGAAAATGTCGTTTGGCACCCGGAAGATCTGCTCGAAATCCACCCCGTCGATGCTGAGGATCGCGGTGTCAAAACCGGCGACTGGGTTAAACTTGCCAGTCGTGCGGGCGAAACGACATTGCGTGCGACCGTCACCGACCGCGTCGCGCCCGGCGTCGTCTACACTACGTTCCATCACGCCGTGACGCAGGCCAATGTCGTTACAACCGACTATAGCGACTGGGCCACCAACTGCCCGGAATATAAGGTTACAGCGGTACAGATCAGCACGTCCAATGGACCGACCGACTGGCAAGAGGATTATGAGGCCCTCTCTGAACGATCACGCCGTATTGTGGTTGAGCTTCCTGCCGAATGAACACAGTCGAACGCCTTGTTTATATGGCCAACCA
>JANMPK010000437.1:0-1941 GCA_031369825.1 Sphingomonadales bacterium | reverse complement strand
CAAAATTCCGGCGGACGTCCGTGCGGTGATGGATGCTTATGCTGAAGGGCTGAACCACTATGCGGACAAGCATCCCGACGAAGTGCGGCTGTCAAAGCTGTTCCCGGTCAGCGGGCGTGATGTAGCGGCGGGCTTTGTTCTGCGTTCACCGTTCTTCTACGGTCTTGATGATACCATCAAGAAGCTCAGCCAAGACGAGACGCCGACAAATGAACCCGTTGCGCAACTGACCCCTGCGGGCCGCGATCCCTCGATGAACGGTTCCAATGCTTTTGCGGTTGCGCCAAAGCGTATGGCCGATGGTAAGACGTGGCTGATTTCCAACTCGCACCAGCCTTATGAGGGCAGCGTTGCCTGGTATGAGGCGGTGGTCCATTCGGGCGAGGGGCTTGATATGGCTGGGGCATTGTTCCCGGGGTCGCCATTCGTGCTTTTGGGACACAATCGCAATCTGGGGTGGACCAACACGGTCAACCAGCCAGACCTGATTGATGTCTACAAATTGGTCACTAACGCGGACCAGACGCAATACCGGATGGACGGCAAATGGAAACCACTCGAACAAAAGCGGATATGGCTCCCGGTCAAATTCGGACCGTTTGCACTGCCAGTGCCAAAGACCGTTTACAGGTCCGAACACGGACCAGTGATTGTCAACAAGAACGGTGCGTTTGCCATCCGCTATGCCGGAATGAACAGCGTCACTTTGCTCGAACAATATTTCCGCATCCAGAAAGCTCAGGATTATGACCAATGGATCGCGGCAATGTCTTTACGCGGAATACCTGCGACCAATTTCATCTACGCCGACAAGAGCGGGAAAATCGGCTATTTCTACAATGCAGTTTTCCCCGACCGCAAACCGGGCTTTGATTACACCAAAATTCTGCCGGGTGATGTCAGTGCTAGCCTGCCCAATGGGACGCTGCCTTGGGCTGCTACACCGATGATTGTCGACCCGGAGTCGGGCTTCGTCACCAACGCCAACAACACCCCGTTCATGGCGGCGGGCAAAGGGTCGGAACTCGATGCAGCGAAATTCTCACCACTGCTGGGGATAGAGGCGCGCAAGACCAACCGGATCATCCGCGCGCTTGAACTGCTTGAAGCCGATAAGTCATTGACGCTGGAGGAGTTGCTCGCGATCAAGTTTGATACGGCTTACAGTAAGAACGGTTTTGCCGGACCGTGGATCGAAAAGTTGCTGTCGGCCGATCTAAAATCCGAGCCCGATCTGGTTGCCGCACAGAATTTGCTCAAAACATGGGATTTCAACAGCGACGGCAATGGCCGCGCCGATACCTTGGGCGAGGCGATGATGCACATGGCGAACAGCGACAATTATCATGGCCGTCCTTTGCCAGACCCGCGCGCCAAATTGCGCGAGGTGGTTGACGCGCTGATGAAGGGCTTTGGCCGCATCGACCCGCCGCTGGGCGATGTCCAGCGCCTGATCCGCGGCAAGGTCAATTTGCCCGCTAATGGCGGCACCGACACACTGCGCGCGGCGACAGTGTGGGAGCCGCAGGATAATGGCCAGATGCGGGTGCGGCACGGCGACAGCTTCATCATGCTGATCAGCTGGGACAAAGCGGGCAAACTCACCAGCCAGTCGGTCCAGCCTTATGGTTCGGCTACAAACCGCCCTGACTCACCGCATTATACTGACCAGATGCAAATGTTTCTGGACCGCAAGTTCAAGCCTGTGCATTTTGAATGGGCCGACGCCGTGAAGAACGCAAAACGCCGTTATCGCCCCTGATATCGAGCCAATTAGTCGTTTGTCGAAAACTACTGGCCGCCTCATTGTGTTTGACGGGGCGGTCGCTATCTTTCCCGGTAATTCATAGTCTTGGGAGCTTTTAAATGATCCGCACATTAACCCTCGCCCTGCTTGGTGCATCCATGCTGGTTTCGCCAGCAATCGCCGCCGCGATCAGC
>JANMPK010000420.1:0-3459 GCA_031369825.1 Sphingomonadales bacterium | reverse complement strand
CTGAATTGCGGCACTGCACTGATCGGCGCGCATTGCCATGCCTGTGGACAGAAAGGCCATGTTCACCGCACGCTGCATGCCTTCGGCCATGATTTCCTCCACAGCGTCTTGCATTTCGATGGCAAAATCTGGCGCACGTTACCGATGCTGTTCTGGCGACCGGGTGATTTAACACGGCGTTATGTGCACGGTGAACGTGCCAAATTTGTATCGCCGTTGGCGCTGTTTCTGTTCACGGTTTTTTTGACTTTTGCCGCGTTCAGCTGGCTGATGCCAAAAGATATGAATGCGAACTCGGTGATCACTGCCGATTCGGCGCAGCGCGAATATGTGGCTGACCGCAAAGACATTTTGGATGATATTGCCGAGCTTGAGGCTGACAAGAAGGAATGGATTGCCAAGGGCACGCCCGGTTATGAGTGGATTGATGGTGAGATTGCCCGGCACCAACTAAGTCTCAAAAGTTTAGAAGAAAGTCGCGGCAAGGTAATCCGGCGAACCGATATGGCAGCCCGAAAAATGGCATTGGAAAAAGGCAAAATCGAGACCGAGATTGCATCGCTTGAAGCCGAGCTGGCGGCGGCGAAGAAAGCGGGTAAGCCAGTTGCCGAGATCGAAGATCGCGTGGAGGGCGCAAAATTGGGTGCCAGATTGATGGGTAATGCCGCCAATGCCTTGGGAAAAAATGAAGACACGCGCAGCAATTGGACCTTTACAGACCCAAGCTTTCCCGGTGCAGAGCGGCTGAACAAAGCCGCCAAGCACGCCAGTGAGAATCCGCAATTGTTGATCTACAAGATACAGTCCAACGCCTATAAATTCAGCTGGGCGCTGATACCGATATCAACCCCCTTTGTGTGGCTTTTATTCTTCTGGCGGTGGCGGTTCAAAATGTTCGATCATGCGGTTTTTGTCACTTACTCGCTGACCTTCATGATGCTTCTAGGGACAATATCCGCCATTCTCATCCAGTTTCCCGGCACCGAGGTTATTGGTGGTTTGGCGCTGGCATTTTTACCACCGATACACATGTACCGGCAACTGCATCAGGCTTATGAGACCTCTCGTTTCGGTGCGTTCTGGCGGATGTGCGTGCTAACTTTATTTGCGATAACTGCGCTGACATTATTCGCCGTTTTGATCGTCACGCTCGGGGTCACGGGCTAATATTCTAAGCTTGATTTTTCCGCTTTCAAGAAACGGCGCAACAATTGCGGCCATGCGTCCTTGACGTTCGCTTACCAGCGCACGATTGAAAAAGCTGTTGGCGATGACGTCGGCAATTTGCAGCCCGCTTGCCCGGTGGCTTAGTTCGAGCTGGGCGAGACCACACGGGCCAACCAGTTTGGCGATGCCTTGGTGGACCAGGTTTAATGTCGCCGGCCCATAACGTCCGTCGTCAATAATGACCTGCGCACAACCGCCTATATTCGGCAGCATCGCGCCGATGACATCGTTGAGCAGTTTGGCATAAATTTCGATATCATGATCGCCGCGATCTTCGCCCGGATCGGGCTTCAACGCCGATATCGCCACCCCTATTGTCGCGTTCCATTGTTGCCGTTCAAGCAATTGAAAGAGCAAGGCACGTTCGGAGAGATCAATCCGGCTGCCCTTTAATTCGCCGAGAAGCCCATTAGCGCTACGAAATCCGGTGAGCACGTGATCAGCAGCAGCGGCCTCAATCGAAAGCGCCGCCAGCGTCATGACGCCGCGCCCGATACCACCCGATTCGTCGCAATAAATTGGCATATCTCGCCTCCAGAATGGGGGCTAGCAGGGGAAGCGGCGGATAACAATTTCCCGCCATGCCGCACGGACAGTTTGTGTGCGCCGGCGTTCTTGCGGAATTCTTTCAAATTCGGAAATAAACTGGTCAGCGGTTAACCGGTATTTGGCTGGCGCGCAAAACAAAGGTGCGCCCGCTGCTTTAGCTTTTACATTTTCGGATTTTACAGAATCGGCTGCGCTTTTGAATAGCGTCATCATCGGTTTCAAATCTTTTGAAAACGCGGCAGCTATGCCCTTCTTTTTTAGCGCAACCGCCTTCACATAAAATGTTTCCGCATCCATCGACTGCGCAGCGTTGGCGCAGAACAGCAATGCGCCGCTTGCAAATAACAGCTTCAATTTCATTATATTTTTGCGACCTCTACTCTCCCGCGTTGGCGATAGAGTAGTGAACGCTCGTTGAACAGTCTTTGTTCCGGTGTTAGGTCTTGACCCTAGGCACCCTGTGGTTTGGCTTCGCCAATCCCGGTTGGCTTGCGCCGTCCAGCTTTGGGAATAGCGGTGCCGATTTGCGGGATACTCGACGGTTTGATGACCGCGCCGTCATCGCGTTCGAACTTGCCCGTGGCGAGCAGTGATTTGATCTCTTCACCCGACAAAGTCTCATATTCGAGCAACGCATTGGCGAGCAGATGTAGCTGTTTGCTATGCTTCTTAAGCAAGCCGGTGGCGCGGTTATGGCCGCCTTCGACGAGCTTGCGGATTTCCGCGTCAATCTTCTTTGCGGTTTCATCCGACATTGCCGAGCGTTGCGCCATTCCATAGCCGAGATAGCTATCATTGCGCTCTTCGTACTGAAGCGGCCCCATTTCTTCGGACATGCCCCATTGCGTGACCATATCGCGCGCCAGTGTTGTTGCATATTGGATGTCGCTCGATGCGCCGCTGCTGACCTTGTCATGGCCAAAGATCAGTTCTTCGGCGACGCGTCCGCCCATCGACACCGCCAGATTGGCGTGCATCTTATCACGGTGATAGCTGTAGCTGTCACGCTCGGGCAGGCGCATCACCATGCCAAGCGCACGGCCACGCGGGATGATCGTTGCTTTGTGAATCGGATCGGATGCGGGTTCGTGAACAGCGACGATCGCATGACCAGCTTCATGATAAGCGGTCATCTTTTTTTCGTCTTCGGTCATCACCATCGACTTGCGCTCGGTGCCCATCATCACCTTGTCCTTGGCGTCCTCGAACTCCTGCATAGCAACGAGACGCTTGCCGCGCCGTGCAGCCAACAGGGCTGCTTCGTTGACGAGATTGGCGAGATCGGCACCGGAAAAGCCGGGCGTTCCGCGCGCGATCACGCGACCATCGACATCGGGAGCCAGCGGCACTTTTTTCATGTGCACTTCGAGGATTTTTACGCGTCCGTCGATATCCGGACGCGGCACAACGACCTGACGGTCAAACCGACCCGGGCGCAGCAGCGCGGGGTCGAGCACGTCGGGGCGGTTGGTGGCGGCGACGATAATCACCCCTTCATTGGCTTCAAAACCGTCCATTTCGACCAGCAACTGGTTGAGCGTCTGTTCGCGCTCGTCATTCTGGTTGCCAAGGCCTGCGCCACGGCTGCGGCCAACGGCGTCGATTTCGTCGATGAAAACGATACACGGCGCGTTCTTCTTGGCTTGTTCGAACATATCACGGACGCGGCTGGCGCCAACGCCG
>JANMPK010000358.1:0-2075 GCA_031369825.1 Sphingomonadales bacterium | reverse complement strand
CTTCGGACGCTTTGGTTTGGCGGCCGTAATAAGGCACCGACGCCGCCATTTCGGGATAGGCAACGGCGAGAGCATTGCAAACGCCGCCGCCGTAGCAGAAACCGACCGCGCCTACCTTCGAGGTACTTTCCTTGTGATCGCGCAGATATTCGAAGCTGGCGAAGAAATCTTCGAGCAGCTTGGCAGGGTCGAGCTTGGCTTGCAACTCGCGGCCTTTTTCATCGTCGCCGGGATAACCGCCAACCGATGACAATCCGTCGGGACCAACCGCCAGATAGCCAGCCTTCGCCAGTCGCCTCACCACATCCTCTATATACGGGTTCAGCCCACGATTTTCATGGACCACCAGTACAGCGGGCAGTTTACCCTTGGCACCGGCGGGCTTCGCCATCAGCGCGTCTATCGACCCGTTGCCCTCAGGACTCGGGATAGTAACGCGCGATGTTACAATCGCAGGATCAGCGGGCTCGACCTGCCGCGCCAGCGCATAATCGGGCTGAAGCTGTTTCAGGATCATCAGGCCCGTAACGCCAGCTGCTGCAAACTTGCCAGCCTCGCGGATAAACTCCCGCTTGGTCAGCTTGCCGTGCACATAGCCATCGAAAATTTCAAGAATATAGGGATGGAAGTCGCTCGCCTTTTTGCGGAGGGTTGGTGCGGGTTCGCTCATGCGACGTTTCTTCTCAATTGAATTTCCCAAAGTCCGTTCGTGTCGAGCGTAGACGAGACACCGTGCAGTACCGAAGGGCCTCTCGTCTACGCTCGAGGCAAACGGAGCGAGAGAAAACCCAACGTTTCATATCCTAATGCACAAACCTCGCAACGACATCCCTGTAAGACCGGCTGACCTTCACCTGAGCACCTGATTCGAGCACGAGGAAACATTCGCCATTGGTATGCGGCTTCACCTGACGCACCTGGTCGAGATTGACGATGCACGAGCGGTGGACTCGTTGGAAGGTACGCGGGTCCAAACGCTTTTCCAGATCCTTCATCGTTTCGCGCAAGATAAGCGAATTGTCTGCGGTATAGATGCACATATAATCGCCCGCCGCCTCGATGCGTTCGACGCTTTCGACATCAACACGGAAAATCTGACCGCGATCTTTCACGTTGATCAGCTTCTCAAAGCGTGTGCTCGCCATTTCTTCTTCGGCGCTAGCCAACGGCATTTCGGTATTGGGTGCGACTTCGTTGATGACGGTGCGCAGCCGTTCCAACTCATCCGACGTCCTTCTGTCTGCCAGACGCGAACGCACACGGTCCATCGTATCGGCCAAACGGTCGGGCTCAACTGGTTTCATGAGATAATCAATGGCCTGGGCTTCAAACGCCTTTATGGCGTGCTCGCTATAGGCGGTGACAAACACGAACAGCGGCGGATCGATATCCATCACTCCCTGAACCACCGAAAAACCATCAAAGCCCGGCATCTGGATATCCAGAAACACCAGATCGGGTTTTAATGTTTTGATCTTGCGGATCGCCTCACGCCCGTTGTGGCAAGTAGCGACGATTTCTATGTCTTCAAATGGCTGGAGGCGCAGCTCCATGCCTTGGATAGCCAGTTTCTCGTCATCGACGAGGATAGTGCGAATGGTCATGCGGTTATCAATCCTTGCTGTTTCGCCCCCGCTTGATCGTGTTCGACGCTTATCGTTTTGGCCTGATAGGGCAATTCCAACAAAACCTCAAACCCACCGCTTGATTTGACATAATGTTCAAACCTTTGGTCGTCGCCATAAGCTTGCGACAACCGTTCTCGCGTATTGGCCATACCAACCCCTGTGGAAAGGCTGTGGTCTTGTTGCCCCGGCTGCAACCCCGGGCCACTATCCGAAACGATGATCCGCAGCTTTTGACCGACCAGTTGAGCGCTAATCAAAATATCGGCGCCTTCTTCCTTCGGCGTCACTGCATATTTGATCGCGTTTTCGACTAGCGGTTGGAGGAGGAGCGACGGCACCAGCGCGTTCGACGCCGCTGGGTCGATATCGAAATTGGTACGCAACCGCTCTTCAAACCGCATTTTCTCTATATCGAGATAGAGCTTCAGCGTTTCAACCTCTTGCGTC
>JANMPK010000270.1:0-16937 GCA_031369825.1 Sphingomonadales bacterium | reverse complement strand
ATCTTTTCGCGCAGCACGAAATCTTCAAGCAACGTTGGTCCGCGAGCGCCAGCCTTGAGGCTATTCTGGTTGTCGGAGACGCGAATGCCCTGATTGGTGGTCAGATGCGCTTCTGCGTCCGAATGCGAGCCTTTTTCTGGCACTTGCTGATGTGTTTCGCCGCCTGCGCCGAGCTTAGTGTCAAAGGGTTCAGGTTTTGCCATCGTTCATCTCCGGTTTCCCGGAAGAAGCCCGGGCATCTGGTTATGAAACCGCGTCCACGCGAAAAGGTTGCGCCAAAACTTTCGATGAACGTGCGAAATTATCGTGCCGACGTCTATCTCAATGTGTTGGCGGATCGGGCGCGACGCTCTACGCTTTGCCCGACATTTTTTTGAAAGCTGGGGAATGATGGAATGCGTTACGCACTTTTGCTCGGGGTATCGTTTGCGATGATGACCCCTTCTATCGCCGTCGCTGATGATGCCGCAGCCACCGCAACCGCAACCGATAGCTACACGGTGCTGAAATATCCTGAGACCAAAAGGCAGGATGTTGTGGAAACGCAGTTCGGTGTGAAGGTTGCCGATCCGTATCGCTGGCTGGAGGATGATGTTCGCGTCAATCCGGCGGTTGCCGATTGGGTGAAAGATCAGAACGCGGTTACCGATAGTTATCTCGACACTCTGCCGGGCAAGGATGTGCTCGCAGCAAAGATGAAGACGCTGTTTGATTATGAACGCTTTGGTTTGCCCGAAAAGGCGGGTGGGCATTATTTCTTTACGAAGAATGACGGGTTGCAGAACCAGGAGGTGCTCTATGTCCGCAAGGGATTGAAGGGCAAGGACCGCATCTTAATCGACCCAAATGGCTGGGCGAAGGACGGCGCGACCGCGCTGGATAGCTGGGTGCCTTCGAAGGACGGCAGGCTGCTGGCTTATGCAATTCAGGATGGCGGTTCGGATTGGCGGACAATCAGGGTGATTGATACCAAGACCGGCGCGGTGCTGTCCGACGAGATCAAATGGGCCAAATTCACCAATATATCGTGGGTCGGCAATGGCTTTCTTTATTCACGCTTTGCCGCCCCGCAAGAAGGCGCGGCGTTCCAGCAGCTGAATTATAATCAGACGGTGTATTTCCACAAAATCGGCACGCCGCAGAGCGCGGATGAGGTTGTCTATGCGACGCCGGATCGGCCCGAACTCGGGCATGGTGCAGAGGTGACGCAGGACGGGAAGTGGGTTTTGCTGACATCGTCGGCGGGGACTGATGAGAAGTATGAGTTGAACATCATTCCGCTTGGCAAGAAGCGTGAGTGGAAGGCGCAGCCTTTGGTCAAAGGGTTGGAGCATGAATGGCAGTTGATTGAAGGTGTGGGCAGCAAGCTGTGGTTCGTGACCAATAAGGATGCGCCGAAGCTGAAGGTGGTTTCGGTCGATCTTACTATGCGTTTTATAGAGATTTCGGGCTGTAGTCACCACGATCCCAAGTATATACCCGTGTGCCAACAGCCTTATTTCAATTTCACCGACGTCATCCCCGAACGCGCCGAAACGCTTTCGCGCGCTCAGATTGTCGGCGACCGGTTGGTCCTGTCCTATATGAAGGACGCGGCGTCGGTGGCGATGATGACCGATTTGACTGGTAAACCTGTGCAGCAGATCGCGCTGAATGCGATTGGCACGGCATCGGGTTTCACCGGAAAGCCCGGCGACAGCGAAACCTTCTACGGCTTTTCCAGCTTTAACCAGCCAGGGGCGGTTTACCGTTTTGACTCCAAAACCGGCAAAAGTACATCGTTCGCCCAGCCAAAGTTGAGCTTCAATCCAGCGGATTTTGTAGTCGATCAGGTGTTCTACCCCTCAAAGGACGGCACCCAAATCCCGATGTTCATCGTCCACAAAAAGGGCCTCGACCTGTCGAAAGGCGCGCCGACTTTGCTCTACGGCTATGGTGGCTTCAACATTTCATCCACCCCGAGCTACTCGGCAACGCGGATGGCATGGATACAATCGGGCGGCGTTTTTGCGCTCGCCAATTTGCGCGGTGGCGGCGAATATGGCAAGCCGTGGCATGACGCGGGCCGCCTGATGAACAAGCAGAATGTGTTTGATGATTTCGCGGCGGCGGGCGAATATCTGATCGCCAAAGGCATTTCGGCCAAGGGCAAGCTCGCCATTGAAGGCCGATCCAACGGCGGGCTTCTGGTCGGCGCATCGCTCAACCAGCGACCCGATTTGTTCGCCGCAGGCCATGCTGCGGTCGGTGTGATGGACATGGTCCGCTTCGACCGCTTCACCGCCGGGCGTTATTGGGTCGATGATTATGGTTATCCCAGCAAAGAAGCCGATTTCAAAATGCAGATGACCTACTCGCCCTATCACAACATCAAATCAGGGGTCGATTACCCCGCAGTGATCGTCTCCACCGCCGACACCGACGACCGCGTGGTGCCCGGGCATAGCTTCAAATATATCAGCGCGTTGCAGGCCGCAAAAACCGGCGGCAAACCCAAAATCATCCGCATCGAAAGCCGGGCCGGGCATGGTTCGGGCAAGCCGACGGACAAGCTGATCGAGGAATATTCCGACATTTACGCGTTTCTGGCGAAATGGACTGGGCTGGAATTGAAGGCGGATTGAGAAGTTTGGGTGTTTTGTAAATAGCGGGTTTGTTGTGGGGAGCGGACTGTCCGCTAATGGTCAAGACTCGTCAAAAGCGGACGACTCTTGCGAAGAAAACATCCACCCACCCACTCGATGAGCGACGAGCGCCCCACTCAGCTGTGCAGCGATGAAGGCTGGTACATCCCAAACCGCAATCCCGGCGAAACTGTCGGTCAGGCTTCGCGCCACCGTAATGGCAGGGTTTGCAAAGCTGGTCGATGATGTGAACCAATAGGCAGCGGTGATGTAGAGCGCGACACTGGCGGGTACCGCTTGTACTTGCCATCGAAGTGTGCCGAGGATCGTCAGGACTAGCCCAAATGTGGCGATGAACTCGCCAGCCCACTGGCCCATGCCGGTGCGGCCCTTGACTGACAGTTGGAAGAGGGGTGCGTCAAACATAATATGCGCGGCGAACACGCCCGCAATGCCGCAGCCTAGCTGGGCTGCGACGTAGGCAAGAGCAAGCGTCCCGGCCAGATCCTTGCGCAGCCACGCAACCATCGTCACCGCCGGGTTGAACTGAGCGCCCGACAACGGCCCCAGAATCGTGATCAGAACGAACAGGATCGCGCCGGTCGCCAGCGTATTGCCGAGAAGGGCGATGGCGATATTCCCGCCCGCTAGTCGTTCGGCCATGATGCCCGAGCCGATGACGGTAGCGAACAAGAAGAAGGAGCCGATGGCTTCCGCCGCAAGCTGACGGCGCGCACCGACGATCAAGCGGACACCTGCCCGCTCGCGCCTTCCTGCCGTCCAATTTCCTCGAGCTTCGTTTTCAAAGCCATCTCGTTGATCGTGGACAGCGGGAGGGCCAGAAACAATTCGATCCGTCGACGCAGATAGCACAGCGCCTGAACGAAGGCGTCCCGCTGACCATCGCCTTCGCCCGCCGCCGGGTCTTCGATGCCCCAATGCGCGGTCATCGGATGGCCGGGCCAGATCGGGCAGGTTTCACCAGCGGCATTGTCGCACACCGTGAAGATGAAATCGAACTGCGGCGCGTTTGGCGCGGTGAACTCGTCCCAGCTTTTCGAGCGGAAGCCTTCGTGTGGAAAGCCAAGGCTTTTCAGCACGTCGAGCGCCACCGAATGCACTTCGCCTTTCGGAAAGCTGCCCGCGCTATAGGCTTTGAAACGGCCCGCTCCATCATGGTTAAGGATCGATTCCGCGAGGATGGATCGCGCGGAATTGCCCGTGCAAAGGAACATGACGTTATAGGTTCGCTCGATCATAGGTCACCCGCAACAGGCGACAGGCGCGGCTTCAACCTGCGGCGCGCAACAGGCGTTTGCCGCAGCCCCGTCGCTTGCGAGTGCCGAGAAATCAGGGTTGTCACCATAGACAGTCGCTTCGCCCTCGGTCAGAAACGCTTCCCAGACCACGCCATCGGGATCGGCGATCCAGCTCTTTTCCGACTTTGCGTAACAGCAAGTCGTTGCACCCTCTTCGAGAACGGGACCGCCTGCCATCTGCAACCGGCCATAGACATCTGCAAGCTCGACCTGATCCTCGACCTGAATACCCAGATGTTCGATGCCCTTGCTGGCTCCGTCCTTGTGCGAAATGGCAAAATTGACGCGAGGATCGTCAAGCATCCATTTGGCATAATCGGGCTTAGTGACAGTCGGCTCCGAACCGAAAAGTCCGGAGTAGAACGCAATCGAACGGTCGAGATTGTCGACTCCGACATGGACGTGCAGGCGCTTCATGCAACTTTCCTTTCATCTGTAGTTTGTGGTTTGCAGCCAGCGTCAGCAGTGCAGGGCACGCCACCGCAGCAATTTTCGGTAAGGTAGGTCATCAAGCCGCTCATCGCGGCATAATCGGCGGTATAGATGAGTGACCGGCTCTGTCGTTTCTGCACGATCAACCCAGCATTGGTGAGTTGTGCAAGATGGAAGCTCATCGAAGAAGCCGGAACGCCCAGCGCGTCCGCAATAGCACCGGCAGCCATTCCCTCGCTACCTGCCTGAACAAGCAACCGGAACACGGCAAGGCGATGCTCCTGTGCCAGTGCAGCTAGTGCACGAACTGCAGTCTGATTCTCCATAACATTTCGACTATTTGATTTAGGTCGAAATGTCAAATCTTTTTACGAGCAGCTTTCAAGGCCTTCCATATTGTTATCGAATGGCAGCAATGTTGTCAGGAGCAGACATAATTGGAGCGACTGACGTTGAAAAAATCCTTGACTTTATGTTCTTTATATGTTCTATTACGAAGCCAATGTGACGAGGAAGTAATCGAGTCAAAAAAAAGGGAAAAGAACAGCCAAAAAGGCGATTTCGCGTCAAAAGTGTCAAAAGTCAGATCAGTGAACGGGCATTGGCATTTGTTCAGGAAGCAGGCGAAACCAATTGTCCAAAAACCGTCGAAAGCGGGAATAGGCTCAAGCTGTCAGTTGTTCATAAAAATCGTCATTTACCTGAACAAATGCTGACAACTCAATTCAGCTTCCGCTCAACACCGCTGGGCTAGTCCTTCTCTGCCAGTGCGGGAAATGTCCCGTCACGGCTAAGGAGACTGAAGATGAATATCTTGACCAAAAGCTTGCTAAGCGCCGGAGCTGCTGCTGCAGCTTTGGTGAGTGTATCTGCCCCCGCCATCGCACGCGACCGGTATGACCGCGACAACATCAGCGCAGGCGAAGTTATTGCCGGTGCCGTGATCTTGGGTGGCCTTGCCGCCGTGATCGCCTCGTCCGATAATGGCCGCGACCGTGGCTATGACAACCGTGGCTACAACGATGGCCGTTATGATGACCGTGACTACAATCGCGATGGCTATGATTATAATCGCAGCGGCTATGGCGGCAACAACCGTTATGGCGGTGGTCGTGCTGCTGTGAACCAGTGCGTCAATGCGGTTGAAACCCGCGCGAACCGTTATGCGCGTTCGGACGTCACCGAAATCCGCGATATTCAGCGGACCCGCTATGGTTACAAGGTAACCGGCAAGCTGGTAGTGCAGGATGGCTGGCGCGGACAGGACCGCGGCTACGACCGCTACGAACGCTACGACCGCGAGGATCGCTATGGGCGCGATGATCGCTATGGCGACAACCGTTATGGTAATAACCAAGGCTATGCCCGTGGTTACGACAAGGGCCGCTTCACGTGCTATATCGAACGCGGACGGGTTGTCGATATCGACTATAAAGGCCTCGATCAATGGCGCTAAATTTTAGCTTCTAATACGAAGCAAACTGGTTCAGTCTGGCGACAGGCTGAACCTTTTATTTATGCAGCATGGGGCAGTCGTCCCGCAACAGGAGGCAGATATGGGGTATTTAGGCAAAGGCGCACTGGCCATTGGCACAGCTGCGATATTGGCGACATCGGTCGCCCCGGTAATGGCCGCTGTGCCGCGCAGTGATGGCAGCAGCGTGCTAAAGCAAGCAGGCGAATATAATGGTTGGAACCGTAGGCGTTATCGCCACCGCGACCGTGTTGATGGCGGCGATATCCTGGCTGGGATCGCTATCCTCGCCGGGATCGCGATAGTTGCCGACGCAGCAAGCAAACAGGGCAGAAACGAGCGTCAGTCAGACCGTTATCCAACGAATGATCGTTACCCCGAAACTGAAACCGAAACTGAACGCCGCACGGACAGCAACTATCGCGGCAATGATGTCGGCACCGCAGTAGAGACCTGCTCTAACGCCGCTGAACGTGGCGGCGTACGAGTCGACGAAATCCGTTCGGTAACCCGCGACGGTGAAGGGTGGCGCGTCGAAGGCAATCTATCAGGCGGCGATGATGCCAGCTTTACCTGCGGTTCGACCAACGGCGAAGTTGACTTCGTCCGATATGGCGATCGCAGTATTTGAATATTGCAAGCTGTCACTCCGGCGTAGCGTTTGGTTTCGCTGGAGTGCAACTTTGTTTCGCGCGAAATAACTGGCATAAGATCGCCGTCCGCAACTTCGTTTGAGTGCAACATCAAAAAAGGGACAGCCCCTTTTTTAGCTCCGCGCCCTCCACTCTGCCTTGCTTTGGCCCCATGCGCGGACCGGGATATGCTCTAAAGGATCGGGCAGTCGGGTCGGCCCCTGGTCCCTTGATCCTAGCCTTTCGGCCAGCGCAACCGACGCGGTGTTGGCAGGGTCGATGGTGTGGATGACATTGTCCCAGCCGAGTACGTCAAAGGCATAATCGATACTAGCGGCGGCGGCTTCATAGGCAAAGCCCTTGCCCGCATATTCGCGGGCGATGCCCCAGCCGACTTCGGTGCCGGGCCAGCCCTCGGGCATCCACGGGCCTGTCCGGCCAATCCATTGGCCGCTATCGCGCAGGATCATCGAAAACATGGCATATCCCCGGACCTGCCAGGCACCGACCATAGTGCATAGCATCCGCCATGACTCGCCGCGTCCTTTCGGACCGCCAAGATGGGTCATTGTTTCAGGGTCTGCGCAAAAGGCGGCCCAACCCTCGAAATCCTCCGCCGATGGTGGTCGCAGGATCAGCCGCTCGGTCATCAAAAAAGGTCCGCTGCTCATATCTTATGCCTCCGGTTGGAAGAGGGCGGCTTATGAGGCTGCTTTTGCTAGTGCACAAGCAAAAGCAGCATCGCTCTTTCGAACGATGCCGCAACGCGTTACCCGGGTTAAGGGGGGAAAAATTCCGGTTCAATCCGGATTGTGTTTATCTACAGCGGTAGTTGCTACGGTCGATCTCACGGCCAAGAATAGCGCCGCCTGCAGCGCCAAGGATTGCACCAAGGGTTTTGTCGCCGCGACCGGCAATTTCATTGCCAGCCAGGCCACCGACTGCCGCGCCGATGATTAAACCTGTCGTGCCATCATCGCGCTTGCAATAATAACGGTTGTCATCTCCGCGCCAAACGCGGGTGTTCGAACCGATATATTGCGGCTCACGGTAACCGCCATTCTTGTGCTTCTTATTCTTGTAATATCCGTGCGCAGGGGCATGCGAGGCCGGATCGGCGAGCACGGCGGTCGGCACAACCAAAGTCGTGGCACCCAATGCGAGCATAAATTTCATCATCATAGGTCTCCTTCGTGAAACATGGTTGCCTGATAAACACCCTAAGCTGAACAATGGTTGCAATCTGGCTTCAAGATAAGGTGAACTGGTTGCTGATAACGATAAGGCGATATGAAATTGCTGCTTGCCAGCACTCCCTTCACGCCGTTACAAATAGCTCATGGCTAATATCATCGCATTCCTCTTTGGACTAATCGCCCTTGTTCTCGCAATCATCGGTTTCATCCCGCTGCTCGGCTGGCTGAACTGGCTGATTATCATCATTGCAGGCATCGGCGCGGCGTTTGGTTTTGCGTCTGATAAAAATTCAGGGCGTAATTTCTGCTTCGTCGTGATGGCCATCTGTGCGCTCCGCCTGTGGATGGGCGGCGGGATTATCTGAACCAGACGACGTCTTCTTCGCCGGAGAAATTAGACCGTGGCGGCCTTGCTGCCGCGTTTGGGGCCTATTTCATATGGGGCTTTCTGCCGGTTTTCTTCAAGCAATTGGGGGATGTGCCTGCGGTCGAGATTATATCGCACCGTGTCATCTGGGCGGTGCCGTTGCTGCTGCTCATCATGGCATTCAGGCGACAGCTGACCGAATATTGGCGCGCTATTTCCAGTTGGAGCACATTGCGGTGGATGCTGATCAGCGCGGCTTTGATGTCGTCGAACTGGCTGCTCTATGTCTGGGCGGTCAACAGCGGGCAGATATTGGCGGCTAGCCTTGGCTATTTTCTAAACCCTCTGCTCAACATCCTCCTTGGCACCGTCTTTCTGGGCGAGAAATTGAACCGGACGCAGTGGGTCGCGGTGGGCATCGCAACCCTTGGTGTCGCGGTGTTAGCGCTGGGCGCACTAGGCACATTGTGGATCAGCCTGTCGCTTGCTGGCAGTTTTGCGATTTACGGGCTGATCCGCAAAATGGCACCGGTCGGATCGGTGCCCGGACTGGCGATCGAGACCAGCCTGTTGCTCCCGCTGGCGTTGGCCGCAGCCTTCTATTTTGCAGGCCAGCCAGCGCATTCCGGCTGGGGCAGCGACAGCCGCACATCGCTGATTTTGGCGGCGGGCGGGGTGATAACCGCTGTGCCCTTGCTGCTATTCGCCACAGCGGCGCGGAAATTGCCGTATAGCGTGATGGGCTTCATCCAATATATCGGTCCCACGATCCAGTTCCTGCTCGGCGTCTTTTTATACGGCGAGGCGCTGTCAGGGCCACGTTTGATCTGCTTTGTGCTGATCTGGGCGGCGCTAGCGATTTTCAGCTGGGACGGGATCAGGCGGATGCGGGTGGGTGCTACAGCTTAGTTGGCGTATCGGTTTTATTTCTCACAAAGACACAAAAAGAAATAAGACACAAAATTGATTGATCCAAAACCGTTGGTTTGCGTAGGGTTGAAGCCAGAACCGAACCCGATTTTGTGTCCCTTCGACTGCCTGCAAGGCAGGCGCTCAGGACAAGCTTTGTGAGAAAAAAGTGACAACCACATTTTAGGTAAACTTCCAACCAATGTCTTCACCCGCATGGAAAGGGACAATGGGCATTCCGTTCGCATCAACCGATTCCGGGACTGATACCGCACCGCGTTCGAGGGTGACGGTGCCTTCATTCAGCGGTAAGCCGTAGAAATGTGGGCCGTTTTCGGAGGCGAAGGCCTCCAATTTATCGAGCGCGCCTTCTTCGTCGAACACCGTAGCATAGCTTTCCAGCGCATAAGGTGCGTTGAAAATGCCTGCGCAACCGCAGGAGGATTCCTTTGCCGAAACTGCGTGCGGTGCGCTGTCGGTGCCAAGGAAATATTTGGCGCTGCCCGACGTTGCCGCCCTGCGCAAAGCCAGCCGGTGGACCTCGCGCTTGGCAACGGGCAGGCAGTAAGCATGCGGACGGATGCCGCCTGCAAACATCGCGTTGCGGTTGATGTGCAGATGCTGCGGCGTGATGGTCGCCGCTACATTTGGGCCGCTGGCGTTAACAAACGCAACCGCATCAGCGGTGGTGATATGCTCGAATACGATTTTGAGTTCGGGTAAGGTTCGGACGAGCTGTGACAATGTGCGCTCGATAAACACCGCCTCGCGGTCGAAAATGTCGACGTCATGGTCGGTGACTTCGCCGTGGATGAGCAGTGGCATCCCGATCTGTGCCATGCGTTCGAGCGCGGGCATGATGCTGGCCACGTCGGTGACGCCGTGCGCGCTGCCCGTGGTGGCATGCGCGGGGTAGAGCTTGGCGGCGGTGAACACGCCTTCTGCAAATCCGCGCGCGAGTTCGTTCGCCTCGGTGCTGTCGGTCAGATAGGCGGTCATCAGCGGGGTAAAATCGACGCCCTCTGGCACTGCGGCCAATATCCGGTCGCGGTAAGCAGCGCAGGCTTCGACACTGGTGACTGGCGGCGACAGGTTCGGCATCACAATCGCCCGTGCAAATTGCCGTGCTGTATACGGCACCACGCCGCGCATCATATCGCCATCGCGGAGGTGAACATGCCAGTCATCGGGGCGGCGAATGATAAGTGTATCGGTCATGGGCTTCCCTTTAGGCGAAGCGGACCCTATCTGTCACCTATGCCAAATCCGCGCCTGTTCGACCGAGCCATCATACGCCTGTCCCCGACCGAGGCGGGCGAAGATGTGCGCGGGTTTTTGCAAGGGCTGGTGACGCAGGATACGACGGCGGAACTGCCCCTGTGGGCGGGATTGCTCAGCCCACAAGGAAAGGCGTTGTTTGATTTTGTCCTCTGGGCCGATGACGATGATGTGCTGATTGATTGCGAGGCCGGGCAAGTCGAAGCTTTGGCGCGGCGGCTATCCATGTATCGTTTGCGCCGCAAGATCGCGATTGTCGTCGACACGGCGCTTGGTGTGTTTTGGTTCGCCCCCCAATCCGTTCGTCCTGAGCCTGTCGAAGGACGAGAAACCCCGCTCTATCGTGCTTCGACAGGCTCAGCACGAACGGAAATGGTGATTGACCCCCGCCACCCCGATCTCGGCAAACGGTGGCTAGGCCCGATTGAGGCCGATGACACCGACGCCAGCGACGCATTTCGCGCCCACCGCCTTTCGCTCGGCATCACCGAAGGCATCGCCGAACTCGGAAGCGACCAGACGCTCTGGCTGGAGACGAACGCCGCCGAATTGGGCGGCGTGTCCTTTTCCAAAGGCTGCTATGTCGGGCAAGAGAATACCGCGCGGATGAACTGGCGGCAAAAGGTGAACCGGCGGCTGGTGGTGGTGCCGCTGGCCAATGCTGACGAGAAACGGCAGCGCGTGGCCTATCCCGAACTTGGCCTATCGGTGGAGCTGCGCCGGGATGAGGATATGGCGGGCCTCGACCTGCCCGAATGGCAGCGCGCCGCGATCAGCTAACGGTAATCGTCCCCGTCATGCCGAACCCGGCGTGGAGGAAATGTCCGCATTTGACCTTGTAGGTTCCCGCCTTTGGTGTCAGCGTCACGTCTGCGCTCGTACCGCCATCCAGTTCGATCCGGCCTTTCCTGCCGAGCTTCGCCCGAGTCGCGGCATCCATAACGGCTGCCTTGAAAAATTGGGGCGCAGTAAAGTCATGCCCGCCCGAACCCTTGTTCTCGAAATGCAGCGTGACCGGCTGGCCAGCCCTCAGCGATATTGCCGACGGCGTGAAACTGAAATTGGCAAGCGTGATTTCAACCCTTGCGCCATTTTGCGCTGCGGTCGGCGCGGCCACGGCAAAGGCCGTCAGCGCCAGATAAGCGATCATTTTCATGTGTATCTCCATCGCCCCACCGCGATGATACCCCAATGCCGCTAATCGAGCAATTCCAGCTTCACCCGCGCGGTGCCGCTGCGGTGCATGCCGATCTGACGGGCGGCAGCGTGGCTGATGTCGATGATCCTGCCTTTGCCCCAAGGTCCGCGATCATTGATCCGGACAATGACTTCCTTGCCATTCGACAGGTTGGTGACCACGACCCGGCTGTGAAAAGCGAGCGAACGATGCGCCGCAGTCATCGCTCCGGGATCAAACCGCTCGCCATTCGCAGTGCGGCTGCCCGCAAATTCCGAGCTGTAGTAGCTAGCCATGCCCTCACCAACGAGGCTGCGGCTGTCGCCTGCTTGCGCCAAAACGGGTAGCGTGAGCAGGGCTAGCGCGGAAAAGCGTACATAATTCATGGATATCCCTCCCGACTCCATAATGTGACATTATTCCAACACAACTATGCCGTCGCAGCGATAGCGATATGGCGAACCGGAGTTGCGGTGGGAGGAGCGTCAGGCCGCGGTCGGCGGCGGACCATATTTGTTGATATTCTTGTCGCCCGGCCAGCACATCGCGGCAAAAGGGACGATGCCGGCGAGAAATCCGACAATCGGGATCATCCCGCACACAAGCAGAACGACAATCGTCCAGCCTGAGTTGCCGATATCATGCCAGCGTCGAACGGTCAGCGCGATCTCCGCCGGGAGGAAACATAGAAGGAATATGACAAAGACGACGAGAGCGACGACATTGCCGAGAAGCGCAGTAACGATCCCGCTGGAGAGCAGTGGGGCGCTGGCAACGGCACCGGTCAGGCCCAAGCCGACCGCCAGCGCGAGACCGAAAACCACTTTTAGCAGCTGGAAAAGCCAATATTCGCGGCGATTGGATCGTCCGCTATAGTCGGTAATCCGGAAAAACGGCAGAAACATCCATTTCATAAAGCAGCCCCCTCATATGCACTTGGCAGATACCCCCTACATAGCCACCAAGCGTAATTATTTGCTCAATATATTAAACATCCAAATTCGCAACATTCAGCGCATTCTCGACAATGAAATCACGCCGTGGTTCGACCACTTCGCCCATCAGCTTGGTGAAGATATCGTCGGCCAAATCGGCCTGTTCGATCTCCACACGCAGCAATGAGCGGTGGTTGGGGTCCAGAGTGGTGTCCCACAATTGTTCGGCGTTCATCTCGCCGAGGCCCTTGTAGCGCGAGATCGAGAGGCCCTTGCGGCCAGCCGACAGCACTGCGTCGAGAAGTTCTGATGGCCGTGTTATCAGGCCTTTGTTATTTGTGTCAGGCGCGGCGGCACGTTTGGCTTGATCGCCAACACCTTCGGTTTCTTCATCGGCCTGCATATCGGTTTCGGCTTCAATCTCGGTCTCGACCACTGCGGCGGCCGCAGTCTTCACCAATCGTGCAGGTGCTGCATAGCTGTCGCTTTCTTCGCTCGCCAGTTTGTGCAGCTTGCGTGCCTCGGCGGAAAGCAGGAATGTCGCGTCGATAGAATGATAATCGGTGACGCCGCGCCATAGCCGTTCGAACTGGTAACCGCCGTCTTCAGCCATGCGTCCTGACCATTTGCCTTCATTGTCCTGTGCCTGCATCCATGCTGCGGCCTTCGCCACTGCCGCAGCCCTGTCACCGCCACCCAAATCAGGATCGAGCGCGCCGGTCAACGCCATCGCCTCGATAATCGTGCCGTCATAACGGCGCGGGATATAGGCCATCAGGCTGCGCATTCGCCGTGCATGTTCGACGAGCGCTGCCAAATCATTACCGCTGCGCGCGCCCGCCGATGTTTCTAGGATCATTCCTGACAGTCCGGTGCCGACCAGATGCACGTCGAGCGCGTTATCGTCCTTGACGTAGATTTCGCTCCGGCCTTTGGCGACTTTGTACAATGGCGGCTGCGCGATGAAGAGGTGCCCGCGTTCGATAATCTCGGGCATTTGCCGGTAGAAAAAGGTCAGCAGCAAGGTGCGAATGTGTGAGCCGTCGACATCGGCGTCGGTCATGATCACAATCTTGTGATAGCGCAGCTTCTCGATGTTGAAATCGTCGCGGCCGATGCCGGTACCCATCGCTTGGATCAGCGTGCCAACCTCTTTCGAGCTCAGCATCCTATCAAAACGCGCGCGCTCGACGTTGAGGATTTTACCCTTAAGCGGCAATATTGCTTGATAATGCCGGTCGCGGCCTTGCTTGGCCGATCCACCAGCTGAGTCACCTTCGACAAGGAACAGCTCGGATTTCGCCGGGTCTTTTTCCTGACAGTCGGCGAGCTTTCCGGGGAGCGAGGCGATGCTCATCACGCTTTTGCGCGACGCCTCGAGTGCCTTGCGCGCCGCCTCGCGCGCGGCGGCGGCGTCGATGACTTTCTGGATCACGGTCTTGGCGTGGCCCGGATTTTCCTCCAGCCAGTCGCTCATCCGGTCGGCCATCAGGCTTTCCAGCGGTTGGCGCACTTCGGAGGACACCAGCTTGTCCTTGGTCTGCGACGAGAATTTCGGGTCGGGCAGTTTGACCGAGACAATTGCGGTTAGCCCTTCACGCATATCGTCACCGGTCAGAGCGATTTTCTCTTTCTTCAATATTCCCGATTTCTCGGCATAATTGTTGATCGTGCGGGTCAGCGCCGAGCGGAACGCGGCGAGGTGAGTGCCGCCGTCGCGCTGCGGAATGTTGTTGGTGAAGCAGAGGACGTTTTCGTAATAACTATCGTTCCATTCAAGCGCGACGTCGATGGCGATACCGTCCCGCTGCGACGAAATGGTGATCGGTTCGGCAAGCATCGCCGCCTTGTTACGGTCAAGATATTGAACGAACGCGCCAATTCCGCCCTCGTAATACAGGTCGATTTCCTTGACGTCGGAATGCCGCGCATCGCGCAGCAATATGTGAACGCCGGAATTGAGGAACGCGAGTTCGCGGTAACGGTGTTCAAGCTTATCAAAATCGAATTCGGTGACGTTTTTGAACGTCTCGGTCGACGGCACGAACGAAACCCGCGTCCCGTTTTTGGGTTTGCCGTCGACGATCGGCGCATCGCCAGTGATCTTCAGCGGTGCCACAGCATCGCCGTAGGCAAAGCGCATTTCATGCTGCTTGCCGTCGCGCCAGATGACGAGATCGAGATATTCGGACAGCGCATTGACCACCGAGACCCCGACGCCGTGGAGGCCGCCCGAAACCTTATAGGCGTTATCGTCCGATGTGTTTTCGAACTTGCCGCCAGCGTGCAGCTGGGTCATGATAACCTCGGCTGCCGAAACGCCTTCTTCGGTGTGCATTCCGGTCGGAATTCCGCGTCCATTGTCTTCGACTGAAACTGATCCGTCGGCATTGAGTTCGATCAGAACCAGATCGCAATGTCCGGCGAGAGCTTCATCAATCGCGTTGTCCGAAACTTCGAAAACCATGTGGTGCAGGCCGCTGCCATCATCGGTGTCGCCAATATACATGCCAGGGCGTTTACGCACGGCATCGAGGCCCTTGAGCACCTTGATACTGTCGGCGCCATATTCATTCTGGTTGGGATTGGCGGCGCTGTCGCCGGTGGGTTCTTCATTAGTTTCGTTCATCGGCGGACTATAGGGGAAGGAGGTGCAAAACCCAAGGGAAAGCCGAAGATTCAGCCTATTTTTCCACAGTCTTTTCAATGGCTAAAATATGTTGGCGGATTGGAAATGTTGTGCTTCTTGTTTCTCACAAAGACACAAAAGAAACAAAGACACAAATTGGGGGTTATTTTGAAAGAGCGCATCGAGGAAGTGGCGAAAATTGTCGTAGATTCCGGTTATCATATTCCCCGCAGGCTGAGGCCGGGACTGTTCGAAAGTGTCTATGAAGCCATATTGGCGCAGTCATTGTCGGACCGTGGATTGAAGGTCGAACGGCAAAAGCCAATTGAGATCAAATACGACCATATGGTTTTCACAGAAGGGTTTCGCGCAGATCTTCTCGTGGAGGATTGTCTGCTTATCGAACTCAAGTCGATAGAGGCGCTAAATCCTGTGCATATGCGTCAGCTTCTTACCTATCTCCGGCTGATGGACCTGCCCCTTGGGCTATTGATGAATTTTGGAGCAGCGACCTACGGTTCGGCGGAACAACGCGTCATCAACGGCTTCGATCATCAGAAAGCCGGAGAAAATTAGTGTTTTTGTTTCTTTTGTGTCTTTGTGAGGAACTCTTTGCACAACGGTGAAACCAGCATGACCTTCGACCCGCATACCGAACTCGAAAAACCCTTCGGCTCCTACTCCGATCTGATCGTGCATTGGGGCAAGGACCGGCATGACCGCGTCGCGCTTGATGACGGCACAGAATGCCTGACATGGGGCGAGGTTTCGGCGCTGGTAGAGCGGATGGCCGTGCAATTGCAGCGGGATGGACTGCAAAAGGGGCAGGCGGTGGCGATCCTCGGGACGACTTCGGTTCGCTATGCGCTTGCCTATCTGGCGGCGGTGCGGGCGGGCGGGTGCGCTGCGCCGCTGACGACCTCTGCGGCTCCTGGGCAGTTGAATGCGATGATCCGCGATTCGGGTTCGATGCACCTGTTTATCGACGCGGCGAAACTGGCTGATCTGGTCGATGAGGATTTGCCGCCGCTCACCTATATCATGCTCGACGCGCCCGACATGTTTGGCTGGATGGCGGAGGAAGGAGCGGTCGCGGAGGACAGGGGCTGCACCGCCGTCGATCCGTTCAACATCATCTATTCGAGTGGCACCACCGGCACGCCCAAGGGGATCGTCCATTCGCGCGGAATGCGGTGGCGGCATGCTGCGGTGGGAACGAACGCGGGCTATGGCGAGCTGAGGCAGAAAACTTTGCTTTCGACGCCATTATATTCGAACACCACGCTGGCGCTGGTAATGCCGACTTTGGCCTATGGCGGCACGCTGCACCTGATGCCGAAGTTCGATGCCGTCCGCTATCTGGAAATCGCGGCGCGTGAAGCGATTACGCACACGATGCTGGTGCCGGTGCAGTATAAGCGGCTGATGGAGTATGCGGGCTTCGACGATTTCGACCTGTCGGCGTTCCAGATCAAATATTGCACCAGCGCGCCCTTTTCTGCCGAACTGAAAGCCGAGGTCGTGCGCCGCTGGCCGGGCGCGCTGATCGAGATTTATTCGATGACCGAAGGCGGCGTCGTCTGCCTGCTTCACGCGCACAAATATCCCGACAAGCTCCACACCGTCGGCCAGCCAGCCCCGGGGAGCCAGGTTTTTACCATCGACGAAGAGGGCAATCGCTTGGCCGATGGCAGCATCGGCGAACTGGTGGGGCGTTCGCCAACGATGATGTCGGGCTACCAGAACCAGCCGGAAAAAACGCAGGAGGCCAGCTGGTATGACGAAGAAGGCGGGCGCTGGCAGCGGATGGGTGATATCGGACGAGTCGATGAGGACGGCTTTATCGAGTTGGTCGGGCGCGCCAAGGACATGATCATTTCGGGCGGGTTCAACATTTATCCGGTCGATCTGGAGGCGGTGCTGATTCTGCACTACCAAGTCGAGGAAGCCGCAGTCATCGGAATG
>JANMPK010000248.1:0-3378 GCA_031369825.1 Sphingomonadales bacterium | reverse complement strand
CGTGGTCACCGACAGCGCGCTGATGCTGCCCGATGGCATCCATCCCAATGCCAAAGGCGTGTCGCGGGTTGTCGAAGGATTATCGCCGCTAGTCGAAGCCGCTTTGAAGGTGAAATGACTTTACTGTATTAGAAAAATAATACAGCTGGGGACGGAAGTGCTTGAAATGGTCGGGCACTCGTTCCATCTGTTAGTGAATATTTGAGGCAGAGGGACAATTGCCATGTCGACCGAAACGATGACCGAAACCGTAAGCGACCTAAAGCTCACCCCACCCGATCCGGTGCCGGTGGTGACCGCTACTCAAGCGATGGGGCTGGTTCCAGTAACCGATGATCAAAAAACCAAGCTCGAAGAGCGTGTCGAGGCCTATATCGCCGACCTGATCGCGCAGGACGTCAATAGCCCAGAATTCGGCAAACGCGTCGATCAGCTAACGAATATGGGCCGCAAGGAAATCATGGAAGCCGCTGGCCAGTCCAACCGTTTTCTCGACAAACCGATCCGGCGGATGGACGAAGGTTCGGGCGTCGGTGCCGATCTGGCCGAACTTCGCCGCACGGTTGAAGATCTCGATCCGTCCAAAAAGGGCAATCTGATGTCGAAGCAAAAGCTGTTCGGTATCATCCCGTTTGGCAACAAGCTGCGCAATTATTTCGACAGCTATCAAAGCTCGCAAACGCATATCAGCTCGATTTTGGGGCGGCTGGCGAATGGCAAGGACGAATTGCTGATGGATAACGCCGCGATTGACGTCGAGCGTCAAAATCTATGGGCGGCGATGGGGCGGCTTGAGCAGATGATCGTGATGTCGAAGCAACTTGACGCCAAGCTTGAAGAGAAGGCAGCCGAACTGGAACTTTCCGACCCGGCGAAATCGAAAGCGATTAAGGAAAGCGCGCTGTTTTACGTGCGCCAGCGCACGCAGGATTTGCTGACCCAAATGGCGGTGACGGTGCAGGGCTATCTCGCGCTCGATCTGGTCAAGAAGAACAATGTAGAACTGGTCAAGGGCGTCGACCGCGCTTCCACAACCACCGTTGGCGCGCTGCGCACAGCGGTTACCGTCGCGCAGGCGATGACCAACCAGAAACTGGTGCTCGATCAGGTAACCGCGCTCAACACGACAACCGCCAGCATCATCGACGCAACCGGCGCGCTTTTGAAAGACAATACCGCGCGCATTCACGAGCAGGCGGCCAATGCGACCATACCGCTGGAAACGCTCAGCCGTGCTTTCCAGAATATCTATGACACGATGGACGCTATCGACACCTTCAAGATGAAGGCGCTCGACAGTATGAAGCAAACGTCGGTCGCGTTGGAAAAAGAGGTCGAGAAGTCGAAGGGATATATCGCGCGCGCCGAGGGTCAGGCGCAGGCGCTGAAGACCACCCAAGAAAGCGGGCTTCTGGCTTCGCTGGAGGCCTAACAGTTTGACCAACATTGCTTCCGACCATGATGAAATAATGACCGGTTCGCGTCGGGCGCTTAGCAATGTGCGGATGGCCCCGATAGGCATGAAGTCGCAGGCGCTGCGCCGCGCGCATTTCTGGGGCAAGGTCAGCAGGGCCGCGGTCGCGGTCGGCGCGGTGCTGATTGGTGCCGGGATTGTCGGCACGATCATCAACGGCATCGGCTTTTCCGGAGTGATGATTACCGCACTCGCTGTCGCAGCGGCGGCTTATGCCTTGCTGCGTTATCCCAAGATGCCGATGCCAACGACCGAAAGCTTGCGCCAAACCGATCTGGCGACGCTAGCGGGAAAGACCGAAATGTGGCTGGAATCGCAGCGTCCGGCATTACCAGCGCCCGCCATCAATCTGATGCAGGACATCGGCCTTCGCCTCGACCAACTTGCGCCGCAATTACAGACGCTTGATGATAACGACCCGGCTGCGCGCGAAGTGCGCAAGCTTGTGGGCGAACATTTGCCCGAACTCATCAACGGCTATAAACGCATCCCCGAAACGCTGAAACGCAAGGAGCACGGGGGCAAAACGCCCGAGCAGCAATTGGTCGACGGCCTGAAACTCATCGACCGCGAAATCGAAATGATGACCGGCCAGATCTCGCGCGGAGAACTCGATAAACTGGCGACCCGCGGTCGCTATCTCGAATTGAAATATGATCAGGCCGGCGAAGAATAGAGTGGCTGCGCTGGTTCCCCGGTAAGGATTCGAACCTCAATAGACGGAGTCAGAGTCCGTAGTCTTACCGTTAGACGACCGGGGAATAGAGGCGCGCCTATATGGCTGGTGCCTAGCTGGGTCAAGCCGCTAAACATGCGGGTCGTTCTGCCAAACCAACGCTTCGCGCAATAATCTTGAAATTTTAACCGCTTCGGCGTACAGCGGTATCAGGTACCGGCGGCACATCCGATCCGGATAGAACATAAGAAGCGAGTTACGGCCTTGGGCGACCCTTTCGCACCATTGCCGCACAAGAGACGAGGGCGAAAAGGCAAAAATCAGCCCCGTCGCAAAAATGCGGCATCTGGCGCTGCAACTGGGCAGCGCACTTCGGCGAACGGTGCAGCGCGTCTCGAAAATGAGCATTCGGAAAACGAGCATCCGCAACAAGCTTTCCGCACCGAACAACCCGATATCCGCCGTAATTGGTTTGACCGGACTGCCTATGCAGCACTCGATCTTGGCACCAACAACTGCCGTTTGCTGATCGCCAAAGCGGGCGGCGACGGATTTACCGTGGTTGATGCGTTTTCACGCGTTGTCCGGCTGGGTGAGGGGATGACAGCGACGGGGCGGATGAGCGATGAGGCGATGGACCGTGCAGTCGAGGCTCTTGCGGTGTGTGCCGACAAACTAAAAAAGCGCAATGTTGTGCTGGCGCGCTCGGTTGCAACCGAGGCCTGTCGGCAGGCAGTCAACGGCGCGCAGTTTATTGAGCGGGTCCGGCTCGAAACTGGTATCATGCTTGACATTATCAGTCCCAAAGAAGAGGCACGGCTGGCGGTGATGGGCTGTCATGCGCTGCTTGAGGCGGGAGAAGGCCCTGCGCTCATTTTTGATATCGGCGGCGGATCGACTGAACTGGTATTGGTGTCCACCGATGGCATAGTGCCGCATATCGTCGACTGGGTAAGCGTACCGTGGGGCGTTGTGTCGCTGACCGAGAGCGAACGGCATGAGGACGGCGACGTCGATGCGCGAATGGCGACCTATGCGGCGATGCGCGCCAAGGTTTCCGAAAGTTTTGCCGAATTTGCCGCACGTCTGCCACAGGATGGCGGGGACCACCGTTTGCTCGGAACTTCGGGCACGGTGACGACACTCGCCAGCGTATATCTGAAACTGCCGAGCTATGACCGCCGCGCAGTCGACGGCCTGCATTTGTCGACCGCTGCCATGCGCGAAA
>JANMPK010000241.1:0-3945 GCA_031369825.1 Sphingomonadales bacterium | reverse complement strand
CCCACCCCCCCCCCTACCCCCGCCCCACCGCCGATCCTTGTTTCACCCGCGGGGCTTTGGCCAGCTTTTTCGCGCCCCAACGCTCTGAATCACGTTCAATCAAGGATATTTAAGATGAAAATTCTATTAACAATTGCCGCTGCGCTTGCGGCATTCACTTCTGTATCGGCGGCTTACGCCAGCGAAAAAGCGGGCGGCCATTACGAATGGCAAAACCGCATGCAGCCAGGACCAAACAAGTCGAACCTGCCTTCGCGCGTTCGGGTCTGGGTCAAGGATGACCAGGCCAGGATGGCCAACTGCGATTGCGATATGATGAAGGTCGCTGCCGCTGATTGCATGATGATGCCCGGCAAGGGCGCTTCTCCCTCCAAAGGCTGACGGATCACCTCCCGGCCTGCGCTTCGAGCGTGGGCCGGGGCGGTCCCGTTCGGCTCTCACGGTAAAAGGGGGATATTTCATGCACAAAATTATTGGTGCGGCGTTGCTGTTGTTGCCTTCAACGCTTCATGCCGAGCCGCTGACGTTCGATGCCGCTCTTCAGCGCGCGCAAAGCGAAGCCCCGAGTCTGAAAGGGCGCGAGGCAGGCGTAACCGCTGCGCAGTCTGCCGCGATTGCGGCTGACCGGTTGCCCGATCCGACGCTGGACATCGGTATTCGCGACTTTCCGGTAACGGGACCAGACGCCGGACGCTTCAATCGCGATGACTTCACGATGACGACGATTGGTGTGAGCCAGCAGTTCATCAATCCGTCCAAACGCAGCGCCCGCGCCGCGCGGGCGGGCGCTGATATTGGCATTGCCGAAGCCGGGGTTGAGGTGGAGGCGCGGAATATTCGCTTGGAAACCGCGCTCGCGTGGGTCGATCTATATTATTCCGAACGCCAACTCGACCAACTAAAACTGCTCGACGAAAGCCTGAACGACCTCCAATCGACGGTGACGGCGCGGTTGACCTCGGGAAGTGCACGGCCCTCTCAGTCCCTCGAACCCGATCAATTGCGTGCGCAAGTAAGCGACCGGCGCATTGCTTTAGTGGCAGAGATTGCAAAGGCTAGGGCAAGGCTGGCACGCTATACCGGTGATCCCGATCCATCGGTGTCTGGCGCGCCGCCCGAACTGATAATCAATCGGGCCGCATTGCTTGCAGGGGTCGGCGATCTGCCAAGTCTGCGCGCGCTTGACGCCCAAACTGCCGCGATGGATGCCGAAACGCGGCTCGCCCGCGCCGACAAGACGCCTGATTGGAAGGTCAGCGCCTCCTACGGCCGCCGTGAACCCAACTACGGTGATCTGTTCTCGGTCGGTGTTTCGATTGACCTGCCGTTGTTCGGGCGCAAGCGCCAAGACCCCAGAATTGCGGCTCGGGCAAGCGAAGCCGAACGCGCGCGGTTTGATCGGTTAGCCGGTGAACGCGAAGCGGTTGCGGCGCTGGAAGGTGATCTGGCCGAACACGCGATGCACCATGCGCGTATGGAAAATGCGCGTGACAATCTGGTGCCGCTTGCCCGGAAGCGGGCAAAGCTCGACTTTGACAGCTACGGCGCTGGCACCGTCGATCTGGGAACGGCATTGCTGGCAACGCTCACGGTTGCCGAGGCCGAAGTCGATTTACTCGTCCGCGAGGCCGAAGTTGCCCGCGACGCTATTCGTATCAACTTAACTTACGCGGGAGATCGGCCATGACCGACACGACACACGCAGCGCCGAATCTTGCAAAGTGGCGTGCTGGAATACTGGCTGCCACTTTGATTGCAGGCGGTGGTGGATATTATTTGGGCCAGCGAGGCGATGCTCCCGCCGTGTCTGTAACAGGCGCCGATGGGCGTAAGGTTCTCTATTATTACGATCCGATGTTTCCGCAGCAAAAGTTCGACAAGCCGGGCAAATCACCGTTCATGGATATGGAGCTTGAACCCAAATATGCCGACAGCGGCGGCGCGGCGGCGGGCGCTACAGCGGGCGTAAGTATTGACCCTTCGGCGATGCAGAACTTAGGCATTCGCGTCGTGTCCGCTCAAATGGGAAGTCTCGCTGCAACCCTTAATGTCACCGGCAGCATTGATTTTAACCAGCGCGATGTGGCGATTATTCACGCCCGGTCGGGTGGATTCGTGTCGCGCGTTTATGCCCGTGCACCTGGCGATGTTGTCCGCGCAGGCGCGCCGATTGCCGATGTGCAACTGCCCGAATGGGGCAGCGCTCAAACCGAATTTTTGAGCGTCAAACGCCTTGGTCGCCCAGACCTAACAACTGCCGCACGGCAACGGTTGCGGTTGATGGGCATGTCGGACGGGCTTATTTCCAGCGTTGAACGCAGCGGGCGGACCAATGGAACGATCACCATTACCTCACCGATTTCAGGCGTGATCCAGACGTTGGATGCGCGTGCTGGAGTGACTCTGAGCCAAGGCCAAACCTTAGCGCAAGTGACAGGACTTGGCACGGTTTGGCTCAATGCCGCCGTTCCCGAAGCCCAAGCAGGCGCGGTGAGTATTGGGCAAAGTGCAGCCGCCACGCTGACCGCGTTTCCCGGAGAAACATTTGATGGGCGGATCATAGCCATCCTGCCGACCGCGCAAGCCGATAGCCGGACGCTCACCGTTCGTATCGAGCTTGCCAATCGCGGCGGTCGTCTTCGCCCCGGAATGTTTGCAGGCGTGGCCCTTGGCGGTGATGCGAGGCCAGCACTGCTCGTCCCCAGCGAAGCCGTTATCCGCACCGGCACACGCACGATTGTAATGCTGGCAATGGGCGATGGCCGTTATCATCCGGCAGAAATAAGAACGGGCCGCGAAGGTGGCGGCCAGACCGAGATACTCGAAGGCTTGGCAGTCGGTGAGAAAGTCGTCGCCTCGGGACAATTCCTTCTCGATTCCGAAGCCAGCCTGACCGGCATCGAAGTTCGTCCGCTGGAGCGGGATGCCGCGACCAACAAAAAAGGCGGTGCCAAGTGATCGAAGCCATCATCCGCTGGTCGGTCAAGGCGCGCGGGCTGGTTGTGGTCGCAGCACTTGTCCTGACCGTCATCGGCATTGGCGCGGTGCGAACAACGTCTGTTGATGCGCTGCCCGACCTCTCCGATGTGCAAGTCATCATCCGCACTACCTATCCGGGGCAAGCGCCGCAGATTGTCGAGAATCAAGTCACCTATCCGCTCACGACGACGATGCTGTCGGTTCCCGGCGCGCGGGTCGTGCGCGGCTATTCGTTCGTCGGCGACAGCTTTGTCTATGTGCTGTTTGAGGATGGCACGGATTTATATTGGGGGCGCAGCCGCGTTCTGGAATATTTATCCCAAGTGCAAGGTCGCCTGCCAGCGGGCGCGACCGCGTCGCTCGGCCCCGATGCGACCGGCGTAGGCTGGATTTACGAATATGCACTGGTTGATAGGACCGGACGACATGATCTGGCGCAGCTCCGCAGCATCCAGGACTGGTTCCTGCGCTATGAGCTGAAGTCGGTTTCCGGCGTTGCCGAAGTCGCAAGCATCGGCGGTATGGTGAAGCAATATCAGGTCGTGGTTGATCCGCAGAAACTTGTCTCCTACGGCGTGACCGCCAGCGAAGTCTCCGACGCCCTGAAACGCGCCAACCAAGAAACGGGCGGCGCGGTGGTCGAAATGGCGGAAGCCGAATATGTCGTCCGCGCCACCGGCTATCTCAAAACAGTGGATGATTTCCGTGCCGTGCCGGTGCGCAGTGCGTCAGGCGGCATTCCGGTCACAGTCGGTGAAGTCGCGACAGTGCAAATTGGTCCTGATATGCGGCGCGGCATTGCCGAATTGAACGGCGAAGGCGAAGTCGCAGGCGGCGTGATCGTCATGCGGCAGGGTAAGAACGCCCGCGAAGTCATCGAAGGCGTGCGCGACAAGCTGGCGGAATTGAAAGCAGGCCTGCCCAAAGGTGTCGAGATTGTCACTACCTATGACCGATCGGGCCTCA
>JANMPK010000220.1:0-1709 GCA_031369825.1 Sphingomonadales bacterium | reverse complement strand
CCCACTTCGCTCAGTAGCCATGTCAGCGACGACGGTTTCTGCGGTTTCGGAGCGGTTTCGTCATCGGCACCGCCAACGGCTTCTATCAAGCGCTTTGAATCAGAATCAGCGCCCACAACCTTTGCGTCATGGTCGCGCGCCGTGCGGTAAATCAGCCACGCACCGACAGTGTCGATATGGTCAATGCCGCTCAGATCGATTTGTTCAACGGGGCCGGTCAGCGCGCGCAACCGCGCGTCTAGGTCATTTACCGACGCAATAGCCAAAGTGCCGGAAAAACGGATAAGGCTGCCTCCGCCGGGCAGTTCTTCTTGCGTGAAATCGGCGACGTCAGCCATGCCCGCATGATTGGCGCATTATCTGCATTATCACAAGCCTATAGGCTTTCACGTTACGCATATCGCGCTAAGGTGACGCGGTGACCCCCGCGCCCAACCTTATTGCCATCTATGATATGGACAAAACCGTGACCCGGCGCGCAACATATAACGGGTTTTTGATACACATGGCTTGGAACAAGTCGCCTTGGCGTTTATTGTTTGTGCCACTGTTACCGTTGGGCTTGCTGCTTTATGTAACCAGCGTCTGGGACCGGCGGCAGCTCAAACAATTTTCTCAGACGTTATTGATAGGACACCGCGTCAAGCGCGACAGCTTTGTCCGGTATCTGCAAAGTCACGCCGATCTTGTGGTCGGTAAGAATGTCTATCCGCAGTTGCTGGAGCGCGTGGCGGAGGAGAAAGCCACCGGATACCGCCATGTCATGGCGACCGCATCGTATAGGCTGTATGTCGAGGCGATCGCGCACCGGTTGGGGTTTGAGCATGTGATTGCCACCGACCTCGCAACCGACAGCAGTGGCCATGTGCTGGCGCGGATTGACGGGCATAATTGCTATGACGCGGCGAAGCTCGACAAGGTGAAGGCTTGGATGGCAGGTGAGGGACTCAAACGCGAGGACTGCCATATCCGCGCATACTCAGATCATGTGTCGGATGCACCGTTGCTTGCCTTTGCCGATGAAGCATTCGCCACAAATCCACACCAGCCGCTTGCCGAAATGGCAAGGGCCAATGGCTGGGAAATTATCGACTGGCGTTAAACTTGGGCGAGCGCCTGTTCGAAGTCCGCGATCAAATCATCCGGATCCTCGATACCAATGGAAATACGCACAAGATTGTCGGTGATGCCAAGCGCGTCCTTGCGTTCTTGCGGTACCGACAAATGCGTCATTGCGGCTGGGTGACTGGCAAGCGTTTCGGTGCCGCCGAGGCTGACCGCCAGCTTGGCGATCTTCAGCGCGTCTAGGAAACGGAAGCTTTCGGCCTCGCCGCCCTTTATGAACACCGAAAAGGTCGAGCCAGCGCCGGTGCAATGGCGGTTGTAGATATCCTGCTGCCGCGCATCGTCGATATCGCCGAGATAGCCCAGCCCTTCGACCTTCGGATGCGCTTTCAGAAAGGCGCAAACCTTCGCCGCATTCTCGCCCGCGCGCGACATCCGCAGTTCGAGCGTTTCGAGGCTCCGAAGCAGCATCCAAGCGGTGTTGGGATCGCAGATCGTACCGATGACATTACGCATCGGGCGGATGATGTCGATCAAGGACTGGTCACCGCACACGCCGCCCGCGACGAGATCCGAGTGCCCACCCGCATATTTGGTGAGGCTGTAGACGACCAGTTCCGCGCCCTGCTTGATCGGCTGCTGCC
>JANMPK010000197.1:0-4827 GCA_031369825.1 Sphingomonadales bacterium | reverse complement strand
GATGTACGGACGCTTGTCGCCAGACACCATCGCTTGCAAGATTTCGGGTTGCAAGGTCAACATCCCCTCAACCTTTTGCGGCGCGATATTGTCGCCCTTGTCATTGACGATCAGGTCTTTTTTACGGTCGGTAATCTTGATCCGGCCTTTTTCGTCGATCAAGCCAATATCACCGGTATGCAGCCAGCCGTCCTTGATAACGCGGGCGGTTTCGGCCTTGTTACGCCAATAGCCCTTCATCACCATCGGTCCGCGGGCCAGTATCTCGCCGTCCTCAGCAATCCGCACTTCAGTGTTTTTGAGCGGCGGGCCGACAGTGTCCATCTTAATGCCTACTTTGGGCCTGTTACAGCTTATCACTGGCCCGGATTCGGTCTGGCCGTAGCCTTGCAGCAATGTGATGCCGAGCGACTGGAAAAATATCCCGATATCTGGGTTAAGCGGCGCGCCACCCGATACCATCGCCTTCATCCGCCCACCAAAGCGCGCCTGGATTTTGGGCTTGATCGTGCGGGACAGGAGCAAACGCATCGGCGCATCGCGCAGCCTTTTTTTGCCGCCATAATCGCGTTCGCCAATGGTTAGCGCCTTGTCGAGCAGGTAATTGGGCACCTTGCCCTGCTTCTCAACCGCCTTGATCATCCGTGCACGCAACACCTCGAACAAGCGTGGCACCACGACCATCACTGTAGGCCGCGTTTCCTCGATATTCGACGCCAGCTTCTCAAGGCCTTCGGCGTAATAAATCTGCGCACCAACACCAATCGGTAGGAACTGCCCGCCCGAATGTTCATAGGCATGGCTTAGCGGCAGGAACGACAGGAACACTTCGTCACCCAACCCCAAATCTTCGCGCAAAACCGTTGCGGCACCATCGGCATTATGCAGGATGGCACCGTGCTGCTGCATCACCCCGCGCGGTGCACCGCCAGTGCCGCTGGTGTAAATTATGCACGCCAGATCATCGCGGGTGACCGTTGCCATTGCCGCCTCTGTTGCGCGCACATCGGCATCGGTGCCCTGCACCATGTCGGCCCATTGATGCACCTCTAGCTGGCCTTTTTGGGTTGCCCCAAGTGGTTCCATTGCAATGATGAATTCCACTTCCGACGACCGCAACGCGGCGGGCATCAGAGTCTTCGCCAATTTCGCGGTTGAAACGATGATCGCCCGCGCCGCGCTATTATTCATGATATGCTGGTGGTCACGCTCGGTATTGGTAGTGTAGGTAGGTACTGTCACGCAACCCGCGGCCATTATGCCCAGATCGGAGATGCACCATTCGGGCCGGTTTTCCGAAACCAGCATAACCCGGTCGCCCTTTTCAAGGCCAAGCTTGCGAAGGGCTTTGGCAAAACCGGCAACACGGCGTGCGGTTTCGGCCCAGCTGATCGAGTGCCATTCGCTTGCAGACTTGGCCCATAAAAATGGCGCGTCACCGCGATATTTGGCGCGTGTGAGAAACATTGTCACCAGATTGGGAAAATCGTCAAAATCGTCAAATAGCTCGGCGGCCACAACGCTCTCCTTGGGATGGCATATGGTCCGTTGTCCGGACTCGACAGTTTCTACGCTAGCGCCGGCTGGCGCAGCGCGCAATCCGGGTTTCAACCCTATTCCACAGTCTCGGTTGGTGCATTAACGCTGCGCGGGGGTGCAGTAACAGTCACTTTGCCCTTGCTGTCGAGTGCAGCCCAAGCACCCTCACTGCGCGGATCGGATGCACCGGTCCAGCCATTAGCCGTCAGTTGCGCACCATTGACCTTTGAACCGAGATCAACAGCCTTCGCCTTCTGGCCGTATTTTTCAAGTTCCCCGATCTTCGCGGCAAGCGGTGTATTTTCCTCAATCTCCAGCCCGCCGCCGCTAAAATAGATATTGGGCAGCGCAATAGCTTGATCAAGCGTAAGGCCGAAATCAATTACCCCGACCAGCGTCTTGGTGACGTGCATGATTATCCTTTTGCCACCCGCCGATCCGAGCGTCAGCACCGCGCGCCCATCACGGTCGAACACCATTGTCGGTGACATCGACGATAATGGCCGTTTGCCACCCATCACGCGGTTGGCCACCGGCGCGCCGTTCTTCTCTGGCGCAAAGGTAAAATCGGTGAGCTCATTATTAAGGAAAAACCCGCCTGCAATGAGCTGGCTGCCAAAAATACCCTCTATGGTAGAGGTCATGTTGGCGACGTTGCCCTTTGCATCGACTGCGGTGAAATGCGTTGTCCCGGCGACTTCGCTGGAAATCGCCGCAGTGCGGTCTGCTGCACCCGGCGGCTTGCCTGCCGGATAATCGTCACGCGCCTTGTCGGGATTTATCAACGCGGAACGTTCGGCAAGATAGGCGGGGTCGAGCAGCCCTGCGACCGGCACATCGACGAAATCGCTGTCGCCCAGATATTTTTCGCGGTCAGAATAAGCCAGTTGCATTGCCTGGCCCAGCAGATACCAGCTTTTGGGGTCGTCCTTGCCCATCTTGCCCATGTCGAAACGCTGTAACGTGCCCAGAATTTGCAGGACTGTCGTTGCCCCTGACGATGGCGGGGCCATGCCGCACACCACATAGACACGGTAAGGCGCGCACACCGCCGCCTGCTCTTTTGCACGGTATTGCGCGAGGTCAGACAAAGCCATGTCGCTGGGGTTCATTGGGGCCTTGGTCACCGCACCGACAATCTGCGTCGCAATCTTGCCTTTGTAAAATGCGTCCGGGCCTTTTTTCGCCAGCAGCTTCAGCGTTGCAGCCAGTTTCGGATTGCGAAAGGTCGTACCCGCCTTCACCGGCTTGTCATCGACCCAATATATACTCCGCGCCTCGTCGAATTTGGACCAGAGCGGGGCAATCGTTTCAAGCCGGGATTCGAGCGTCTTGTTGACCTCAAAGCCTTTGTCAGCGAGGCGAATTGCGGGCTTGAAGATGGTCGCCCAAGGCAATTTCCCCCATTTCTTGTGCGCCTCCGCCATCAAAGCAATGTTACCGGGAACACCAACCGATTTGCCGCCCTGCAATGCCTGCAGGAAACCCATCGGCTTTCCGTCGGCATTGAGAAACCGGTCGGGCGTCGCTGCAGCAGGTGCCTTTTCGCGGCCGTTGATCGTGCTCAATATGCCAGCCGCATTGTCCTGATAAAGCAGGAAGCCGCCACCACCGATGCCGCTTGATTGCGGTTCGACCACGGTCAATGCCAGCATCATCGCCATCGCTGCATCTGCCGCCGAGCCGCCTTTGCGCAACATCTCCATCCCCGCCTCGGTAACGCGCGGATCAGCGGACGAGGTGACGCCGACATTTTCGGCGAGCAAAGGTGCAGGAATGACGAGCGCAATTGCGAAGAGAAGCTTTTTCATATTGACCTGCTTAGCCGCGAAAAAACCGCGAAGCAAAGCCTTGCTTATGTATCGACACCCACGGCGTCGGCTATATTCGCAAAACCGTCACGTTTGAGCAGGCTGACAAGCCCACGATTGATCGCTTTGGCCAGCCCCGGCCCTTCATAAACCAGCGCACTATATATTTGCACCAGTGATGCGCCGGCGCGAATCCGCGCATAGGCATCCTCCGCCGACGATATGCCGCCAACGCCGATGAGCGGTATCGCGCCGCCGCTGCTCTTGCGGAAATCGCGCAATCTTTGTTGAGCCAAATCACGCAGAGGTGCACCCGACAACCCACCGGCTTCGCCTGCATGGCGCGATTTGAGCAGCGGGCGGCTGATCGTCGTGTTCGACACAATCAACGCCGCGAGGCCGCGTTTTATTGATACTTCAACAATGTCATCAATATCCGCCGGTTCCAAATCGGGCGCGACTTTTAGGAAGATTGGCGTGTTACCCACCCTCGCCGTCATGACCGCCGCCAGCAAATCATCAAGCGCTGCTTTATCTTGTAAAGCACGTAAACCGGGCGTGTTCGGCGAACTGACATTGACTGTCAGATAATCCGCAAACGGTTCCATTGCGGTAACCCCGGCGACATAATCGGCCACACGGTCTGTGCTGTCCTTGTTGGCACCGATATTGATTCCAACAAGACCGGAAAGGCTGCTCTCGCGCAATTTCGCCAGCCGCTGGGTAGCAGCCTCAATACCGTCGTTATTAAAGCCCATCCGGTTGATGACGGCCTGATCTTCGACCAACCGAAACAACCGCGGACGTGGATTGCCTGCCTGCGGACGAGGGGTGAGTGTACCGACCTCGGTAAAGCCAAAACCCAAGCGCAATATTGCCGCCGCAACCTCGGCATTTTTGTCATAGCCCGGGGCCAGGCCGACCGGATTGGGAAAATGAAGCCCGGCAACGACCTGCGAAAGACTAGAGTCGGCTGCGTTCGCCACTGGCAATGGCATCACACGCAGTGCCGCCAGTGATAGCCCGTGTGCGGTTTCGGCGTCTGTTAAAAACAAGGCCGGGCGGAGAAGGAAATACAGCATCGAATCGCCTATCCATGAGTTGCGCGAAAGACACAATGCCGTTGATGCAAACTTGGTCCACCGTTGGACAGAAACGTCATTTTCCAAGATGTTATCGTTTGCAGACTTCTATTTGGCCGAAAATGTCAAATGATATCGTTCGGCATGACGATTCCATGCAAGCTGATTTTACAAAATGGGCAGATAGAAGGGATGCGACCCGAAGGGCTCAACGTTGCAAAACGCAGAGTTCTTTTTCCTATTAGACCCGCTGTTAAAGGTGGGTCTTTTTTTGTTTACCTCTTAGGTGTATGATTACTCCGACTGGGTAGCAATGATAAATGTCCAATATGAAGCCCCAGATGGCCGATTGGCGAAACTCGTTTCGTCACTCTACCGGCTCGACTTCGAAGGCG
>JANMPK010000196.1:0-3607 GCA_031369825.1 Sphingomonadales bacterium | reverse complement strand
CGGCTCGGCACCGGACCAATGCTGATAGAGCGCGCCAGCGTGAACTTGAATTATCTACATTGGGTCCATTTATCGAGCTTTTGCCAACAGAAACCAAAACAGTTATTCGAGATCGCCTAACAGACAGATATTTTGGTAACTCCGTGGACGCGCATAAAATTGAATCCCTAGTGGATACGGAATCGTTGGCAAAGATTGCGGAAGCACTTGCAAGGTTGGGCAAGCCTGCATAGCGTCTCTTTTTGATTGTTGGCAGACAGCCTAAGGCAATACAGTCCCTCATCCATACAGTTTGCTCTAAGTACAGGAGGCATTATGGCACTTATTCCCGATGGACAGTATGTCGAAACAGAAATCGGTGAAAATCGATCAGGTAAGGATATGGACGGTAACGCTATCGTCGTGAGTGGATCACATGAGTCCATAAAAGATTACGGTTGGCGCACTGTATGGGGCGCGGGTGAAACAAAATATGCCCGCGGTTCGTATGAACAAATGGGCGATACTCGGCTCATTCGAGTCACTACCCAAGATTGTGTAGAAGAAGATTCTTAAGGCCCGCGAGTTATATTGATTACGACTTGTCGTCAGCAACCCTTCAACCTCCCCTTAGCCACACCCCATGCCATTTCAGGGCAATGGCCCGCGAATCGTTCCTCAAAACCGCTGCTCCCCTGGTCGTCCTGACCAACCACAACCGTCACCCTGAACTTGTTTCAGGGTCTTAATATTCACCGTCCAAAGTAAGATGCTGGAACGCAGTCACCGGAGGTGAAACAATTTCAGCATGACGGGAAGGATGGAAACTTTGCGGCTTACCGATAGAATTTCCAAGCTACGGATGTGATCCTAGCGCTCCCTCTTCGTGTCTTCGTGTCTTCGTGTCTTCGTGTGAAAAAAATCTACGCCCCTCGCCGCGCTGCACCCTCACAAAAGATTGACTCACACGAAGGCACGAAGCCACGAAGAAGAAAGCAAAAGAGCAGCTTAGCTTTTGACTTGAAAAGAACATATATAGAACATATAATGTTGCCAGAATCACAACTGCGGGCAAACAATGGACGACACCACAAACGCCGACCGCGCCGGATGGGCGCTGGATGCACTCACCGGTTTTGTTGCGATAACCCGAGTAAACACCGCCCACGATGCGGTTGCCGACCTGATCGCAAACCTGCTCCACCTCGCGCGCGGTCGCGGGTTCGATGTGGATTTATTGCTCCACCAGACCAGAAAACTGATGACCGAAGAATTTGCCGAAGACCCCGAAGGCGACATGGCCGCCGTTCAGGCAAGATTTCGTGAATTGCTGCCCGATGACAGTTGATCTTGAAAAACCCATCCGATTGGGTTATTGGCTATGGTAGTTGTCCACCGAGAGGCGGGGCTGCGTTTTGTGATCTTCAAGGACGATCACGAACCGGCTCATGTCCATGTTTTGGGCGATGGCGATGCAAAGATCAGGCTCTTCGGCGCTGACGGTCTGCCCAAGGTTGAAGAGGCGAAAAGGATGAAAAGGCCTGTTCTCAAGCGGGCCAAGAACATTGTGAAAGAACAACAATTGATGCTGATGAAACGTTGGAAAGAGATACATGGTTGAGCTGACCAAAGCCGAATATGATGCCGCAATCGAACGAGGCCGGATCGTGCGGGAAACCAAACCTCATGCGGTTTCAGCGCATTATGACGCAAAAGCGGGCCTGATCGTTGTCGAACTGACGAACAGCGCAATATTCTCTTTTCCGCCGCAATATCTGCAAGATATGGAACATGGCACGCCCGAGCAATTTGCAGAGGTTGAGGTGATAGCCGATGGCTACGGCCTGCACTGGGAAAGCCTCGACGTCGACTTCACCGTTCCCGGCTTGCTCAACGGCATATTCGGCACCGCCAAATGGATGGCGCAGAAGGCTGGCCAGACCACCTCCCCCGCCAAAGCCGCCGCCGCGCGGGCCAACGGGGCAAAAGGTGGACGCCCGCGCAAGGCGGCTTAAGCCGGTCGCAGGAAGTGGTTCTGTCGGTCTCGGCAAAAGCTTTGCGCCCCTTCAACTGCCTGCAAGGCTGGCGCTTAGCACAGGCCCTGTGTGCAATAATTTTTGGCAAAACCCTGAAAATCCCTAAAATACCCATTCAAAAAGAAGCCCTTACTAACTCTCAAAAATCCCTGCTGTCCTACAAATAACCATATCAGTTATTCTCCACGTTTTTTGGAGTATAGAAATATGGAACATCCCGACCAAACCCCCGACCCCCGCCCCTCATCGCTTCGCCATGATGCCGAGGCCAAACTTCCCGCCGCCGCGTTTCTGCGCTACGAGACCCGCGCCGATGGCTGGAGCGCGGGGCGGCAGGCGGCTTTTCTTGGGCATCTGGCGGACCACGGCATCGTTGCCGATGCGGCGCGGACGGTCGGCATGTCGCTTGGCGGTGGCTATGCGCTCCGGCGGCAGGCGCGCGGCTATGCCTTCAATCTGGGTTGGGAGGCAGCTTTGATCATCGCGCGACGGGTGGTGGCCGACAATCTGATGACCGCAGCGGTCAAGGGCGAACAATCGCGCTGGGTGCGCGAGGACGGTGTTACAACTTATACTCGCCAGAATACCAAGCTGTCGCTGACGCTGCTTGATCGCATCAATCCGGCAACCTCGCTGGCCGAGGTAATGGCGGTGGCGACCCGATTTGACTGGTTTTTGCAGCTGATCGGCGACGGCGTGTCTGCAGAAAACCTGTGGGAGCTGTTCTTCGACGATGCGCTTTCGCATGACGAACCGGAGGCAAGGGCAAGGGTGCGGGCAGCACTTCTACTTTGTGAGGATTTGGCGGATTTCGATGACGACGGGGCGCCCGGTGATGATGGCAATGACGACAGGCCCGATGAAGCAGGGCCAATCGAATATAAGTCCATGTCCGGTCCGGTCCGTTGCGGCGAACGCACGACGGCAAAGTCGGGTATAGCCAGCGCCGACCCCGCATCGCCTGTCCCGCAAAAAAACCGCCGGAGTTTCCCCCGGCGGTTCGGTTCCAGCGGACGTCACGCACGCTGGAAGATGATCAGGCTAGAAACGAACGCCCACGCCAATAACGGCCTGATGGCGGTCAAAGTCGGTTTCGATGTCGAAATCATCTTCGCCGATGTCGATATTCTTGTAGTTCGAATAACGATATTCGGCCTTGATGAAACCGCTTGGTCCGAACAGGTTGAACTTCTGTTCAATGCCTGCACCAACGCGGTAACCGTCTGCGGTCACACCGTTATTGTAGATCGTGCCCGCGCCATCGTCGAAACGGCTTTCGAACTTGGCGTTGGTGTAACCGCCCTTGGCATAGATCATCGTCGAAGGTGCAACGGCGAAACCGAGACGCGCGCCGACATACAGATCGCGGTCGGTGTTAAGGCTGAAGCTGTCACCGGTGGTGATCAGGTCCTGGCCCGAACCCTTGACATCGGAATCGGCAAATTCGCCTTCGATACCGGCAATCACGCCGCCGAGTTGAAAGTCATAACCGGCATTGACGCCGTACATCAGGTCGCCCTTGCCTTCGCTGACATCATCATAGCCGATAATGGCTTCGACGTGCGGGCCGGTGAAAGGCGCTGCTTCTTGGG